>JAZKEU010000007.1:0-83464 GCA_040386775.1 Bdellovibrionota bacterium
CATATCATTAGAGACACGGCTTCTGGTGGTATCAATTATACTTACGCATTTAACGGTGCAGGAAATTTGAGCCAGCTTCAAGCGCCAGGTTTAATCAGAGATTATAAGTACGACGGACTAAATCGTTTAAAATCTGCAGAAAATTCAAGTCAGATAAAACTTTGGGAATACAATTACGATGCGACGGGAAATAGAACGTCAGTTATTGAAGCCACTCCTAATGGATCAAGCTATAACTATGTAACGAAGAATTATGCTTACGACACAAGCTCCCACAAGCTCACTTTTGATGGTGGAGAATATCGTGCTTATGATTTAGCGGGTAACTTAACAAAGACTAGTGCAACGGTTTCAGGTCCTGCGATCTTAAGTTTAAGTTACAATAGTGCAAATAGACTTCATTCTGTGACAAAAAGCACAGGCTCTGTGCAATATGTTTACAATGCTTCAGGAGAGAGAGTGCAAAGAACTCCTTCAGCAGGCGGAGAAACATATTTCGTGTACGGAGATTCAGGTTCTTTACTTGGGGAATACAATTCGTCTGGAAGTCCGATCAAACAGATGATTTGGTTGGAGGGAATGCCAGTAGGACTAGTGACAGGCACAACTTCCAGTGCAAAACTTTACTACGTGCAAGCTGATGCTTTGGGTACGCCAAGAACAGTGATAGATCCGGTTAGAAATTTAAGTGTGTGGAAGAATCCACTCGAGAACGAAGCGTTTGGTAAAGTGCAACCGATTACGGATCCAGATGCGGACGGAACTCACTTTGAGTTTAACTTGAGATTCCCTGGCCAGATCCACGATGGTTTTACAGGATTGGTGTACAATTACTTCAGAGATTACGATCCAGCAACGGGAAGATACGTGCAATCGGATCCGATCGGATTAGAAGGTGGCATCAGTACTTACTCTTATGTGGCGGCAAATCCTTTGATTGGTATAGATCCATTGGGGCTTCAAAACCGACGAGAACAGCCTGTTTGGGAAGAGTTAACCACACTAAACAAAATGAAAAGGCTCGGCAGGAAAATGAATGGCATCATGGATATAGCGCCTGCTTTTCTTATAATGAGAACAAATATTGAATATTATTGCTTGGACGAGCCGTGTTTTATGATCGAAGGCAAGCTAGAGAACAAACAAGAAGAAATGGAGTCGATAATTTTCCACAGCAAAATCGGCCAAAAATTATTGCAACGAAAGGTCGCTGGTCAGCATGGTCGAGACAGATTGATCTTAAAAGAGCTACATGAGATTGAGTACTTATTAGGGTTGAGTGACGATCTTGAAAGATTAGATAAGCTAATAGATGAGACAATAATATTAATTAAATTAGCTGATAAAAATGGATGTCCCGTGGATGATGAGCTTAGGGAATTGGTAACAAATTATAAGCATCCGACCTTTTTAAAGAGACTTATTGATGCAAACATAACTGATAGCGCAAGCAGCAAGCAGGAAGCGTTACAAAGAATGTTCGACGAAATCCACGGATTCTAAAAAGTACCAGCTTCCCTTTCCGGGTCACTCTGCATAAAAGTCAAAAGGCTCCTCACGGAGCCTTTTTTTATTCACCAATCAAATCATTAAAAGTCTTTAAAACATATTCCTCGTGAGCTGAGTTATTATTTTGAGGAACATCATCGTGTTTTATTTTTTCCGATTTTGGAATGCTCAAGTAGCTCGTATCAAAATTATCAGGATATTGTCTGAGTAAGTTTATGAATGCTTCGTTTGCTTTTGTATCAACAACTATGTCTGATGCAGAATCGACAATAGAAATTTTTTGTTTTTGATCGGGTTTAATTTTTACGCCAAAATTATCAATATCTTTTGCTCCTTCTTGATACCAATTCCCCAGCTCGATAACTTCTATACCACCAGGAACGGAAAGATATTTTGCAAATTTTCTCCTCAAAATAAATTCTAAATGTTTACCTGTGATTCCTATTCCATTGGCCATGCGTAATCCAAAATTCAAAGGTGTGCTTAACTTTATTGCGGGGGACATTAAAAATACGTTATGAACCGTGTTTGGATTTGAAAAAGCAGAACTCAATGCAAGAACTCCACCGGTCGAATGTCCTACAAGAATCACTTCTGAACCTAGTTCCTTGGCTAGTGACATCGCTCTGTCTGCTTGAAATAACCATTGCGAATAAACCACCTCATCTAAAGAGTATCGATTCAGTTCTTGGTGATTTTCTAGGCGGATATTTAAAACATTATTGCCAGCGACAAAACCTGAGTCTTCAAGAGATTTCATCCACTTTGGTGAATTCAAAAGTCCATGAAAAATCAAAATCACTTTTTGAGTTTTTACTGGTCGATTGTTGGCGTCTCTATGTAGGCGAATGGAGGATCTATGTACAGGATCAGCTACTGTATTTGCTTCGACCTGATTGAATTGAGAAATTTCCTGCATAGTCTTTACACTGATCATCAGATCCTCAGCTTGAAATAAACGAGAACATACAGATTGTGCATAGCTCTCAGGAGAGACAACAAATATTGAAACTGTTAAAAAGGTATAAATTAATACTGATAAACTTCTATACACAGTAACGTTCCCGGCTGCCGAGGCCAATTGTTTAAAGCTTTTATAAGATTTGGTTAAATCTGATTCAATATAAAGCAATTCCAATGCCAGGAAATCCGGAAAAAATTATTTCTATTTACGACGATTTGTGCCCTAATTCTGCAAGAATATCCCAGCCGAATTTCTCTAGTTTTGTATCACCGATACCATGAACATTTTTAAGTTCTTCCATACTCCTTGGGTCTTTAATAGCCATGTCTCTTAATGATTTATCACTGAAGACTACGAAAGCTGGAATATCCAGCTCCAATGCTTTTGCTTTTCTCCAGATTTTTAGAGTTTGGAAGCGGGCTTCTTGATTTGGATCTAGGGTGACATTGGTGTTTGTTGATTTTCTTAATTTTGATTTTACAGTTTTAGTTTTAATTAGCATCTCAAATACAGGTCTTTGAATTTTTCTGTCTGATTTGGGATCACACGAATCGCAATGACCGCAAGTGGTGATTCTTTGAGAATCTTTATAGTAAGTCAAAATCTCGGCATGACGACATTCACTGCCTTCAGAGTAATCAACCAATGTATCTAAGTTTCTGTATCTTAAATCTTTAATTTTACTTGGAGCCTCAGAGGATTGAATAAAGAAAGACTGAAGACCTTTATCTTTTTTAGAATAAAGCATAAGGCATGTTGAATGCTTCTCATCTCGTCCTGCTCTTCCCATTTCTTGATAAAGAGAATCAATATTTCCAGGCATTTGGTAATGTACAACTAATCTTACATCTGGTTGATCGATTCCCATGCCAAAGGCATTGGTTGCCACTAAGATTCGTAGTTCTTTATTCACATAGGCTTCTTGAATTCGAGTTCTCTCTACAGTAGGAAGACCTGCATGATAATAACCCACACCTTCAAACATATCTTGGAGATAGGATGAGAGGCTTTCCGTAACTTTTCTAGTTCCGCAGTAGATTAAAATTCTACCATCTTTGTTTTGTCTTAAGGCTTGGAGAAGAATTTCTGTTTTTTCTTCGTCACTTAAGCATTGCTCCACTTGATAATAAAGATTGGGTCTATAAAATCCGTGAACCATTTTTTCGGGCTTCTTAAGTTGAAGATTTTTTGCAATATCTGTAAGTACAATTGGTGTTGCCGAAGCGGTGAGCGCAAGAATTGGAATTTCAGGCTTTAAAGTTTTAAGAATATTGAGCTGGCCATATTCTTCTCTAAAGTCATGGCCCCATTGAGAAACGCAATGGGCTTCATCTATGGCAAATAACGCTACGTCTTTGGTGAGAATCCATTTCTGAAAACCTTCCTTTTGTGCTCTTTCGGGAGAAAGGTACAAAACAAATGTTCCGCCTTTATTGATTTGAGAAAAAACCTCTCTTTTTTCTGCTTCAGTTTGTCCGGAGTACAAACAACCGGATGGAACTCCTTGGCGTTTCAGGGAGTAAACTTGATCTTTCATTAATGCAATCAAAGGAGAAATCACAATCACTAACTTTTGTAAATGAACAGCTGGCAATTGATAGCAAAGAGATTTTCCTCCGCCCGTCGGTAAAACTGCCAACACATCTTTTTTATTCACGATGGCAGAGATGATTTCTTTTTGACCGATTCTAAATTGGTCTAAATTAAAAGATTCTTTAAGTGTCGTTTCGAAGTTTAAATTCACGGCTATACTCTCCCTTAAATTGCGCTTCTAAACAAGATCATTATTTCCATGAAGCAAGCATTCCGGGGATTTTAAGTCCCTACCTTGGTCCTATGAACACGTTGTAGCAACAATCTCAAATCTAAATAACCTAGAAGATAATTTTTTTTAGAAGAAAAATAATTATCAACACTAACTTAATAAGCTCTAAAATCTTCCGATAGTATAAACAGTCGTGTTTATTCATTCGGTGCTCCTTCCGTAATCCGGACAGGTGGCTTCGAAAATAAGAGGATCTTGCTAGAAGCAAGGTCCTCTTATTGCATTTAGTGTGCTGGTTTTTTAACTCTTATAGAAGTATAGGAAGCAGAAAATATCCGATAAGCGTATTAAAATACAGTTATCGGATATTATATTTAGAAAAATATTTAGGAAAAAATATTTTTAGCGAAGTTCCATGGCTTTTTTAACAGAAGCATAGATATCGATGATTCCATAACCGTAAGTATTATTTGGACGACTTGTTACGTTTTCACCGCAAGAAGTTTCAGCGTCTTTCTTTTTTGCTGTTGCTTCAATGATTTCTTTTGTTTTTTGAATATTTCCAATCAACTTTGGATTTGCAGACCACATAAGAGCAACTTGTCCAACTACGTGAGGACCCGCCATACTTGTGCCGCTCCAACCTGCTTGAGCGTATTTTTTTCCTGGAACTGCAGAGCGAATATTTACGCCTGGAGCTGATACGTGAGGACCTACTCCACCGTCAAAAGCAGAAGGACCACGGCTTGAGAATCCCGCAATCTTTTCTGTTTTATGATTGAGAGCTGCTACTGATAGAACATCGTTTGAATGATGTGCGGGAGGATCTGCAAGAGTGCTGCAGCTTGGACCAGAGTTTCCAGCGGAAACTACAACCATGATTCCAGCTTTTTCTAAAGCTTGAAGAACTGGTAAGAATTCCTCGCCTTGGCAACCTTCGGCTTCAGGGCATGACCAAGAATTATTGATCACATGAGGAGCCTGTGTAGGATCTCCATCTTTTAGTGGATTTTTACCATGAGCATATGGAGCTAAGAAAAATTCAAAACATTCGATATACGTCGCAGGAGTTCCTAATCCTGAGTTCATGTTTCTACATGCAATCCACTTTGCATCTGGGGCCACACCGATTTCGTTGTCAGCACCGTCACTGCCCACGACAGTCCCGATGGTGTGGGTTCCATGTTCATTATCATCACATGGGGCTTCAAGATCGGATCCGCAAGGATTAGATGCAGAATTGTGAACAGCATCATGCCAGTTGTAGGCGTGAGATGTCTTTTCGCTTGAATAACCTTTGTAAGATTTTTTTAGAGCAGGGTGATCCCATTCAACACCAGTGTCTTGACCGGCGACGATGATATTTTTCCCGCGAACTCCCAATTCTTCCCAAACCTTTTTTGCTCCAGTGTAAACAACATTGGATTCTGCAGCTCTATCTCTAGAAGCAGTAGAAAGATCAGGTTTAATTTGGTTGGTGATGCTTGGATTTGTTAAGATTTTTCTAACATCACTTCTTTGTGAAAGCGCAGCAACTAATTTAGGAGATGCATTCTTCACCAGAATCATATTTGTAATGTAGAACGGACGATATTTTGTCTTATTGGTTTCAAGGAATGTAACCAATGATTTTTGACTCACAATAGCTTTTTCTCTAAGCAGATCGTAAACAAGCTTTACACGATTGTCTCTAGAGATATTTGTATTTACCGAAGACAAATTGGCACCATCTTTTAAGAAAACCAAAACATCTTGGTTTGATTGAATAGAAAATGCGCGTCTGAGTTCAGGTTGAACTTTATCGTTGAATTGCAATTCCACTGAGTAAGCTGGATTTGCGAGAAGCACCGCCAGACACACAGGTAACATAATTTTAAATAGAAATTTCATTTGACCCCCTCTTAGGCACTCGATTAGATAAACAAACAAAATTTGAGTCAATACAGAATATAAATAAAAAATTATTTTGTGCTTAAATTTTGAGCGAGCAAAATGTCACCACTTGTGTGGCATAGGCTTTGCTTTAATGTTACGCGAATACAAACAATTTCTTCACAGGGGGAGAAAATATGAAATTACTGGTTTTATTAACAATGTTCTTGGGTTTCAATGCACACGCGCAATTTGTTGAAGTTCAAAGAGAATTCCAATGCGCTTCAATCAACAATAACTATGCAGAATGCCATACAGGTTTAGAGAGAACTCACCAACTCTACATGTCTAGACAAATTTCGAAGTCTGCTTGTATTGAGGGGCATTCATACAGACTCATGGGTGATAGAGTGACTGTGTCTAATGGTTGCCGAGCTATATTTGTAGCTAGAGGCATAACAAACTATCCACAGCCAGGAGACCAAGTTATTGAAAATACTGTTTCTGTAAGAATCAGATGTGAAAGCCAAAATCACAATACAGCTCAGTGTAGAATTCCATTGAGAAGAGTTCGCCAAGTTTATCTTGAGCAACAACACTCAAAGTCAGCATGTATCGAAGGACATTCATATTTTGTTAATGATAGATACATCACTGTAACTAATGGTTGCAGAGCAACTTTCGTAGCTAACGGCATTCAATAATTAAAATTTTATCTCACTTTATCTTATATTGAAGATAAACAAAAAAGGGATCAGAAATGATCCCTTTTCTTTTGGTGCGTATTTGGATCGCAGTATTTGGATCATAGTCCAGTAGTAAAATGACCGGCCAAAAGCTAAAATAAAGGTATGAAGCATATCTACCTTTTCCTTATTGGCCTTCTTTTATTTCCCATAATTTTATCTGCGAAGAACACGACAGAAAAATGCAGATGGAGTAGCTTAATTATAATGAACACTCCGTCACAGCTTAGTAAATGTGGGGACGGGGAAACTTATATTTATGGCATTCAAACATGTGGGCAGAAATTAAAAAAAAATGCCTTTTGTCATTCTAAATTTTCAGACTCTTTGGAAGAGTGTGCGAACAATTTCAATTCTTTAGAAACTCAAAAATGTTTTCAAAAATATATCGCTCCGACATTAGAGGCAAAATATTATCAAAATAAGGAATACGATGGTTCATGCTTCTGGGGATGGGGCGGTGGTGAGCAATATAAGTGTGGCCAGGATACATATCTATTTGGCAGGGCAAGTTGCAAGTCAGGTATTTATAAAAATATTTTTTGTAAGTATCAATATGCATCCAGCGGGAAAAACTGCGCGCAAGATAAACATCCAGACACAATTGCCTGTTACAATAAATTTGTAAAAGAACGTCACCCAGAGCTTGCGGGTGTTAAGGCAACGTTCACGCCAAAAGGTACAAAATGAAACAATTTTTTATAGTCTCAATTTTATTAATCTCTCTAAACGCTTTTGGTTTGATCGTTGGTCCAACAACGATAGAAGGTAAGGTGAAATCTTTTGACGAAAAGAACGTCATCGTCATTACCGAAGAAAATTCGATTTCTATTCCGAGAGAATTTGTTCCTACTGAAAACATCAAAGCCAATCAGAAAATTGAAGTGAATCTCACAGAAGAACAATTCAATAAAGTAAAAATAGAAAAAATTAAAAAATAATTAATTGATTCCTATGGCTCTTAAACCTTGAACCAAACCTACGGCCAAGGCATAAGCAACCACGTTGAAGACTACGAGTTGCATGATGGCAAAGCCATAAGAATTCATTTCCTTAGCGGCAATACCCACTGTCGAGATACATTGAAGAGCAATCATAAAGAAAACAATCAATCCCAATACCGTTGCGGGCGTAAAGATCAGTGCGCCTTCGGAGTTCGTAGCAGTTTTCATCTGTTCCATCAGAGATGTCTGCATGGTGTCTTCGTCATCAGTTTCAGCCACGTTAAACATTACAGCTAAAGATGAAACAAACACTTCGCGAGCAGCAAACGCGGAAATAAGACCAACTCCAGCTCTCCAATCAACGCCCATGGGTTCAAATACCGGTTCTATGACTTTTCCCATTTGGCCCGCGTAGCTTGCTTCAAGTTTTTGATGTTGATCTGGATTTTTGTAGTCTGGAAACGTAGAAGCGGTCCATATAATAAGCGCAAGAACGAAAATGATTGGCCCTGCACGTCTCGCGTAAGCAAATGTTCTATCAAATGCATTCTTAAGTAAAACTCTTACATGGGGAGTGCGGTAGATCGGAAGCTCCATCATAAAGATGGATTTTTCATTCTTCGAAAGAATTTTATTTAATATTGCCGCCGATATTGCTCCAACCACGAGAGCGCCGAAATACAATCCTGTTAATGCAAGTCCTGCTTTCCAAGCGGCTTCATTCCAGAATAAAAATGTAAGAAGCAATGCAAATACCGGAAGCCTTGCCGAGCAAGTCATAAGCGGAATTATAAACATCGTGATGTAGCGTTCTCTCTTAGATCCCAATGTGCGTGATGCCATCATCGCAGGAACTGCACAAGCAAAACCACTCAAGATTGGAACAAAGGATCTTCCGTTCATTCCCATTTTCGAAAAGGGTTTATCGATAAGGGTAGAAGCTCTCGCAAGATAACCAGAGTCCTCTAAGAATCCAACTCCTAGGAAAAGAATAAAAATCTGTGGGACGAAGACGAATACTGCTGCAAACGATGCGATGATTCCATTGGAAATTAAATCTGAGAATAAATTTTCACCAAACGTCGTAACTACTGCTTCTCCAAGGAAAGAGAATCCGCCATCCACGTAATCCATAAAAGGAGCCGCGATCCAGAAAATTGAGGAGAAAATGGCAGTCATAATAGCTGCAAAGATTAAATAACCAAAAACAGGATGAAGCAGTACGCGATCGATCTTATTTGCTCTCGTGTAGACATCGAGTTTAGTTTTATTTTTAATAAAGGCTTCTTTAGTGAGGAACTCAACATCCTTCATCACGTGAACAATTTTATTTTGATCCCATTGAACTAAGGCTTTTGGATTTTGAGTGGAAGCGGGAAGTGCTGCAAGGGCTTGTACGAGTTCTTTTACTCCGCCACCTAAAGTTCCATCGATTTCAATTACCGGACACTTAAGAGCTTTGCTGAGTCTCTCGGCGCTCAATTGCATTTTTTCTTTGCGAATCAAATCACTCATCGTAAGGGCAACGACAACTTGAAATCCAGAATCAATCGCTTGCTTTACTAAATAAAGATGGCGACTCATCTGTGTGCTATCAACAACAACGATTAATTTTTTAACTTGATGATCATTCTTTGGTTCAAAAAGAGCTTTCCATGTCACTTCTTCGTCGGGGCTCTGTGGAAATAAGCTGTAAGTCCCAGGTGTATCCATAAGACCAATGTCACTACCGTAAATTTTAAGGGTAGAACCTAAATAATAATCTACGGTAGAGCCAGGATAATTCACGGCACGGTATTTTGAACCCGTAAGCCAATTGAAGAGAGTGGTTTTTCCAGAATTCGGCGCCCCGATAATTCCTACAAGTGGAGTTTCAGTGTTATGCATACAGCTTCCTCAGATCTCAACGCAATTAAGGATTGTTCAACTTGGATAACGATCGGCCCATTGAATGGTGTTTTTTGTAAAACCTGAATTTGTTTTCCCGATCTCAAGCCCAATTCTGTAAGCCTTTGGAGCTTTTCACTATCGCCTTCGATCGTTACAATTTCTGCTAAATGTTTTAGAGGGAGATCACTCAATTTCATCTGATCCTTAGGTACAGCCTTTATGGCTGATACTTGTTTTTATCACTCAAGTTGGGGTAAAAAACAAAGTGGATTTGCAATAACGCCCTAAATGAAACCCAAATGATAGGATTGCTAGAGCTCGATGAACTTCTGCTCTTCTTTGGAGACTATAAGAGCTTTGGGATGGTCAAGCCATGATCCTAGATTGATAGAACGAGCCTTCCGGCCTTTAACTTCAAAGCTAAAATCATCATCCACGTGAGTGTGCCCTGTGATAATCAGGTCAAAAGGTTTTTCTTTATAAACTTCTTGAGCGTAATTTTGTGTAAGAGTTTTTACTTTTTCTTTGTAGGCTTGGTCTTGGCGGTCCGTATAGAATCGACTCACACGGCTAGATCTATCACCGATAGCTTCCACCAATCTTCCAGGAAGTTGGGTTGTCAAAAAATTCATTGGGAAAGTTCTCAAAGCTTTTCTTAAAAACAAATAACCTTTATCCTCTTTGTTCATAAGGTCTCCGTGTTCTGCGCGAACCACTAAGCCATCGAGGTTGAAATAATATTCATCAGTATGAACATGGATTCCCAATTCGTCTTGCCAGAATTTTTTAAGGTGGATGTCGTGATTTCCTTCGAAATAATGAATTTCAATTCCTCGATCACTCAGAGATTTTAATTCTGTTATGATTTTATTGAATTTTTTAACAAAGTAATCATGAGAGCCAATCCACAGATCAAAGATATCGCCCAACAAAATTAAGTGAGTGGTGTCCTGAGGGAGGGCTTTAAGAAGTTCCATAAGCTTTAAGCCTTTTGTTTTGTCCTCGTGCTTGATGTGAATGTCTGAGACGAAATAAGCTTTCATCACGGAATGTCTCCTAAATATTTCTTAAAAGCTCTCTCGCATGGTCAAGGCTGGTCTTTGTGATTTTCTCTCCAGAGATGAGTCTTGCAATTTCCTTTTCTCTCTCGTCTTTCTTAAGAGCTAGAACTTGCATTTGAGTTCCATTCTTCTTAGAAATATTTTTTTCGATTAAGAAATGAGTATCTCCATACGCAGCAACTTGTGCCAAATGCGTTACGCAAATCACTTGTTGGCCTTTAGAAATACTTTTCAATTTTTTACCTACTTTTTCTGCCGTAACACCACTAACACCAGTGTCCACTTCGTCAAAGAGATATGTTCTAGGAAGTTCATTAAAACCCACCACTTTCTTGAGTGATAGTAAAATACGACTCAATTCTCCGCCAGAAGCAAACTTGGCAAGACTTCTTGCCGGTTCTTTTGAAGAATTTTGAATCATAAATTCTACATCAGAAGCGCCATTGGAATTGAGTTCGGTGTCTGTCACTTGAATGATAAGGCTGACGCCTTTCATATTGAGATCTTTCAATTCATCATTCACGTTCTTGGATAAAAGTTCGGCCCCAGAGAGTCTTCTTTTGTGAAGCTCTTTGGCTTGAGAGGTCAAAGCTTTGTGCATTGCGGTTTTTTCTTTTTTCAACTCGGCAATAAGAGCATCAGAATTTTCAATGATATTCAATTCATCTGAAATTTCTGTGTGGGCCTCTAAAATTTCATCTAAAGAGTTTCCATATTTCTTTTGAAGCTGTCTTAATTGATTCATTTTAGTTTCGATTTGATCAAGAGATCCAGGTTCAGCGTTTAACTCTTTGCCGTAAGATCTCAATTCGTAAACGAGATCTTCCAAGATTGATTTTGCAGAGGTTAAAGGTTCAAAGATTTTTTTGAATTCAGGATCAATTGTAGAAAACTCTGTAGATCTCTGTATGATTTTGTGAATGCGAACTAAAACAGAATCATCATCACCAAAGAGGGTGGACTCTGAATCCTCAAGAAAACTTGAGATCTTGCTAGAGTTTTTAATTCTAAAATATTCTCCTTCAAGATCAGCATCTTGCCCCGGCTTTAGATTCAAGGCTTCGATTTCTTCTTTTTGGTATTTTAAGAAATCAATTCTTTGCGCTTGGGTCTTAGATTTTTCTTCGATCTCTGAGATTTGTGCGTCCAGTGAAGAAAGTTTTTGAAAACCTTTATTGAAGTTCACTCTGAGCTCAATGGCTCCTACATAATGGTCTAAAAGATCTAGATGATAGGTTTTTGCCATTAAATTTTTGTTCTCGTGTTGAGAGGTGAGCTCGATAAGAGGAGTCTTGTGTCCGGTGAGTTCAATTAGCGGAGCGACAATGTTTTGTAGAGTGTTAAGAGTAGATAAGCTCCCGTTGATGTAAACGCGACTTTTTCCTTGAGCAGAAATCATTCTTCTGACTACGAGGAGATCTTCTTCAAAATCAATCCCAAGATTTTTAAGGTGATCTTGGATGTCAAATCGACTTGAAATATCAAAAGAGCCTTCAACTGTAGCGCTCTCGCAGCCTGATCTTACAGAATCGGTGTCCGCTTTCTCACCCATGAGCAATGTTAAACTTTTTAAGAGAACAGATTTACCTGCGCCCGTTTCGCCACTCATGATGTTTAAACCGGAGTTGAAATCGAGAGAAATATTTTCGATGATAGCAAAATTATGAACCTTAAGTTCTAATAGCATTAGTCCCCCGACTAAAAGTAATTGGCCCTAATCTCTTTGGCCGTAGTTAAGTTTTTTTCTTAAAACATCAAAGTAATTATTGTTTGCGATATTCAACTTCAAGTGAGTTGTTTTTGCCTTGTTGATTACAATTCTATCGTTCATGTCGATGCCTTCGATCTTTTGACCATCCACACTGAAAAGAGCTTTGGATTCAATGGCTGTAATTTTTAAACTAAGGGTGTGATCATCAGGGACGGTTATGGGTCTGTCATTCAAACTGTGAGGACAGATTGGAGTGATCACGATGGCTTTCACGTGCGGATGCAGGATGGGCCCACCTGCAGCGAGATTGTAGGCTGTCGATCCTGTTGGGGTGCTGATGATTAGACCATCGGCTTTTAATTCTGTGATGAGTGAATCGTCAGAGTAAACCGCCAGCGAAATCAAACGGCTGAAAGGGCCTCTTTCAATTACGATATCGTTGAGAGCTGTTAAATGAATTGTTCTTTTATTTTTCTTAACCGCGATATCTAGCATTGTTCTAGGTTTTAAATCGATTTTTCCTTGAAGGGCTTTCTGTACAACTTGGTACATTTCTTCCACGGTCACTTCAGTAAGAAAGCCGAGAGATCCTAAGTTTACTCCGATGATTGGGAGCTGAGTTTTCTCGAGGAGTCTAACAGCTCTGAGGTAAGTTCCGTCTCCGCCGAGGACTACCACAAAATGCATTTTACTTAAATTCACTTTGTTAACTGATTTTGTTCCAGGAATTAATTTTTGATCATTATGAGTGAAGACTTCAGCTTTTTTATCTTTTAACCAAGCCGCCAATTCTTTAGCTGCCTTCCACGGTTCTGCCTTGTGCGGACGATAAACAATTAAGACTTTTTTCTTTGATGCCATTCTTAAATCAGTATCATGCACATATAGCCAAGTCGAGCGGTTCATTGGGGGACGAAAAAGGGCCTTTTTTCAAGGATTTAGACATGGATCGATTTAAAAACATCAATGATTTCAATAATATGGATTGGCATGGGCCTTGTATGTATTAATTACAATTCGGAGGAATTTATGAAAAAGCTGTTCTTAAGCTTATCTATGATTATGATTGCTGCTGCCTTAGTCGCTTGTTCAAAGGACAAGGGCAACAACGCTCAACCAGCCAATGGACAATACGGTCAGTACGGTTCGACACCGAGCGATCAATGTGCGAATGGTGGTTATCAAGGTTATCCATATCAAGGGTATCAACAATACGGGCAGTATGGACAACAATATGGTCAGCAGTATAGACCAAATTGCATTCCACAAAATGTCATCAACGGTGGAAATCCTTATTACTTCCAAATGAATCAACAAGTGTACTTAGGAACTTGTGACATGAGATATGCCGGAAGAATTCAAATTTGTCCGCCATCTTATAGATGTCAACCTGCCTACGGCTCCATGGGCGTTTGCATAAGATATTAATAAACATATTAAATAAACATACTGAATAAATTTTTGATTCTCTAAAGGAGAACCTGGATATGAAAAAGTTGATGTTAATTTTAGTTCTGCTTCTTGGAACGCTGTCTTTTGTAGCGTGCAGTAAGAAAAAGGACCAAGCTAATAGCTGTGAAGGTTATCCTGCAGGATACATGGCGGTTACGGATCAAAGAATGCTTCAATATTACCAAGGTTCTGGAAACTACAATGGTAACTATGGTGGCAATTATGGCGGAAACTACGGCGGTAATTACAATAATAACGGCAACTATGGAAACCAACCAAATAACGGCGTAATTTGTGTTGATCAATACACCTACCAACAGCTTCAACAACAGGCATACGGAAATGGAAATGGTAGTGGAACAAATTGTCAAATGTATCCATCAGCTCCGGAATGCAATTACGGTGGCGGCGGATATCAAGGTGGCGATCCATACTGTGATTATTATCCGGAAGACCCATACTGCTGGGGTGGATATAATCCATAGTTTTTAATTCCGAAAATGGTTTTGTCTTAACAGTTTGACCCTCACGCAAATGTGAGGGAAAATCCTCTCCATGAGTAATACAATCTGTCATCATTTATTAAATATTAAAAATCGTAAAAACGTTGCCGTTGAATTTATTAAAAAAAGAAAATGGCAAACCGTTTCTTGGTCTCAATACTATGATCAAATCGAAAAACTTGCGGGCGGCCTTAGAGTTTTAGGTGTAGTTCCTAAACAAAAGATCGTTATCATCTCCAATACACGTTTGGAGTGGGCTTTGGCGGATCTGGCTGTTCTTGGATTGGGCGGCGTAGTGGTTCCGATTTATCAAAGTAGCATCGCAGATGAAATCGCATTCATCCTAAAAGACTGTGGCGCTGAAACTGTGATCTTTGAATCTGAAGAGCTCTACAAGAGATTTGAAAAGATCAAGAGCCAAGTATCGACCATCAAAAACATGGTAGGCATGACGTTCTCAAACAAAGACGTAAAGCACTGGGATGACGTCATGGTCGATGGTGCAAAATATAAAAAAGAGCAACCTAATTTTTTTCAACAGGCTTGCCTTAATACAGACCTAAATGATCTTGCGACAATTGTTTATACTTCAGGAACTACGGGTTTTCCAAAAGGTGTATGCCTTCATCACGAACAAGTAATGAGCGAAATCTCTGAAGTGTTCAAAGTGATCGATATCAATACGACTGATAAATCCCTTACGTTCTTACCTTTTGCGCATATTTTTGGAAGGGTAGAACATTGGGCTCATGCTTATATGGGTTTCACCATGGCTTATGCAGAGAGCGTGGAGAAGGTGCGTGATAATCTTATCCATGCAAAACCGACATTCTTACTTGCGGTCCCTAGAATTTTTGAAAAAATTTATACTTCAATGCAAACTCAAGCCGAATCAAGTCCTCTCAAAAGCAAAATATTTAAATGGGCTTTGCAAGTAGGCTACAAAATGAGTGAAAATCGCATCAACAAAAAGATTCCACCTTTGTCTCTTGTGCTTGAGTATCAAGCGGCCAAGAGATTGGTTTTTGATAAATTGATGAAGAAATTGGGCGGAAGATTGAGATTTGCTGTTTCCGGCGGAGCTCCTCTCAGTTCAGAAATTTCTAAATTCTTCCACGCTTCAAACTTATTGATCCTTGAAGGTTATGGTCTTACAGAGACAACGGCGGCGGTATTTTTAAATACACCTTATGAATATAGATTTGGAAGTGTGGGAAAACCCATCGGCGAAGTTCAAGTGAAGATCGCATCCGATGGAGAAGTTTGTGTGAAGAGCAAAAAAGTAATGCACTCTTACTACAACAACGAAGTAGCTACGAAAGAAGTTTTCGATAATGATGGTTATTTTAAAACTGGTGACATTGGAGAATTGGATTCAGAAGGTTTTTTAAAAATCACAGATCGTAAGAAAGACCTTATCAAAACAGCAGGGGGCAAATATGTGGCTCCGCAAAAAATAGAGAACTTGCTAAAGTTGGACAGAAATATCTCAAATGTTCTAATTCACGGAGATCAAAAGAAGTACATCGTATCTCTGATCACTTTGAATGCAGACACAATGAAGTCTTTTGCCCAAGATAACCAAATTGATTACAAAGATATCAGTGAGCTTTCTAAGCACCCTAGAGTAAAAGATTTAATTAGAAATGCAGTTGCGCAAGCGAATTCACAGCTTGCAAGCTATGAGACGATTAAGAACTTTGCGATATTACCAAATGACTTTACCGTTGAGAACGGGGAGTTGACTCCATCTCTCAAGGTCAAAAGAAAAGTTTTAGATAAAAAGTACGAATCACAAATTAAAGCACTGTATGGTGGTGATGAAGCCGGGGCTTAAGTAATTATGGCCCCGACTATAATACCGATCATAATCCCGTGTAATAAGAATAAACCAAACTGCCATTTTCGATTTTCTTAACAAGAGAAACAATCAATCTGTTTTCTACGGCAGGGCAACCTAAGCTTCTGCCCATTTTAGGGCGACTTGGGTCTACGTAGTCTGCACCGTGTATTACGATAGCTCTGGGTCTTGCGTTGGAGTTGATGCTCTCTAGTCCGTCAAGTCTTAGCGAGACCCCATGATCTCCTATGTACCTCTCGGCAGCTAACATGAAACCCAGTGATGTCATATTAGAGCTCGAAACATTAGAAAATTTCTTTGGTATTCCGGTGTGATCAGGATCTGATCCTCTTCCGTGAGCAGTAAGAATTTTATCCACGGCACCGGTTGACATATCAATAAGATAAAATCTCTTTTGCCCCGAGTGCTGAGAGAAATCAATGATAGACATGTATTTTTGATTTTTGATTATATTCTTATTGGCATCGAAATAATCAAAAGCTTTTCTTAAAGGAATTTCAGGAACTCCTTTTTCTAAAACTTTTTGGAATAAGGTTTTTGTTACTGGCGCTTCTCCGTTTCTTCCTTCATCGGTTACCGGACGCTCTGCAATTGGGCCGTCGTAACTTTCTGAACAAGCAGTTAGGGAAAACGCAAGACTTAACATGATGAGTGTTTTTATAAATTTAATATGTGACATTTTTTTATAATATATGAAGATTTAAGCAAAGTTGTTTAGTTGAAGTAAAAGCGAAACGAAAGTCCTGTGAAAACTCCTCCAAGGTCGAGGGTTTTACTTTTTCCATCGGAATCTAAAACTTGATCGCCTTCGGCGTGGCCATCAGAGAAATCATCTCCAGCTCCATCGTATTTTAATTTTCTCGCAGCAGAATATCTATAACCTAAATCAAAAGTGACAGTGACAGCTTGTACAAAGGACATCTCGTATCCAACAGATGTCTCTATGAGATAAGTGTATTGACTTGATTTTTCGGAGAAGGAGTTTGGAGTTGAATAAAGTGCATCTCCGGCTGCCGTGAGAGTGTAATCGTTTTTTAAAGATACTTTTCCATATCCGCCACCGAATGAGATATAGGTTCTTCCGAAATTATTTTTGGCGACGTAATATTCAAAGTGAGCCACGGGAAAGAATCCGTATACAGAGCTATCGAGGGACATTAGCTCTGCTCCACCAGAATCTTTACCTTTTATTCCCGATGGAGAATGAGGAGCAATGATTGCCATGCCCACTTTGAAACTATAATCTTTGGACGGGAATACAAATCCAATTTCTCCACCCCAATTGAAATCCACGCTGTCACTGAATTCAGTTTGAGCGCCACTGCTTTTTCCGTAAGGATCTTTTTTGATATTGGATAATCCATAGCTTCCTTTGAAATAAGTAGCAAAGCTCGACTCTGTGATATTAAAAACACGAGCTTGAGTTTCTATAGAAAATAGCAATAAAACTGAGAAAAGAACCTTCATAATTATAGGATAAACTATAAGCAGTGACTTTCACAATGGCTCTTGGTCTCTCTATGGTCTTAAGACGTGTCTTACTTTTTATTAGAAGGAGTTCTTTGATCGGAGAGATTCAAATTGATTTGGGTCACGGTATTGGGTTGAAGTTCTACAAACTTCTCCGCATATTTTTTCTGAGCTGGGTTATAGGCTTGGACTTTCAATGAGGCATTGGCCGTCACTGGGAATTTAATGATTGGTGATTTATCAGCAATTTTTTTACCATTCACATAGATGGCCGCTGGTCCGCCAGATACTGTCACGTTGATATAAGCCATTTCTTTCTTTTTAAGCGTTACGCGGAGCTCATCGCCTTGTTTTACTGTGATTAAAGATTTTGTCTCCACCAAGAAGCCATCTTTTTCTAACCTCAAATTATAAGGTTTGTTCACTGGTACGCGAATTTGTCCCGGAGTGATTACGCCAGAGTCAGCATCATCAACAGTGATGGTCGCTCCAGAAGGGATACTTGTTACCAGTAAGTTGTAAAAAGGAACTTCTGGATTGAGCTTTGTTCCATCATTGTGTGTGTCTGTGTCTTTAGATATGTTTTCGCCGGTTTCAGGAGAAACTGACGTCTCACTATCTGTAAACTGATTTACAAAGGCCAAGGCCGCATCGTACTTTTGAGGATTCAAATAAAAGTAATAGCCAGCCCCAATAAGTATTAGGCAATAAGTTACATACTTTGTGATGGCTGTATTTCTCTTTCGCGCAAGCACAGGATTGGTGTGCTGATATGAGCTTTGAGTTTGGAATGTGGTATGCACATTACTGATCTTGCTATTTGTGTTATCACTGTACTTAGGGCGTTGTCTTCTTCTTGTCGCATGCACTAGGTCTGCTCTGTCGAATTGCAAATTGAAGTCTTCAATTTTATTTTCTGCAAGGTTAATGTCGAGTCTCTTAGATTCTGTAGCGTTCGTAAAGTTTGCAGGCAATCCATCATCCCGCTCGCCGTCAGGAGCGCGATGTGCGTTCACAAAAGATTTACTTCCCGAAGCATCTGTCTCTGTGACCGTATTTGTTCTTTCTGATACGTATTCAGTTTTTTCATCAAGTTGAGGGAATTGCACTTTTGCATATTCCATCATTCGCTTGCGGCTTTCTTCGCGCTCATCATTGAAGATGGTCTTAAGATTTTGAGAAAGATCTCTCACGGTAAATTCTGGATAATGCTTATTTAAGAAGACTTGTAGGTCTTGGGCTAACTCTTCTGATGATTGGTATCTCAAGGTTCTATCGCGAGCTAAAGCTTTATTGGTGATTCTTTCTAATTCTTGTGGAATGTTAGGATCTAATTTTCTTAAAGAAGGAATATGACATTCTCTGATTTTTTTTAAAGTATTGATTTCGTTATTTGAAACAAAAAGTCTATCTTGTGCTAACAACTCCCAAAGCACAATGCCTAGGGAGAAGATGTCAGTTCTAAAATCAACTTCATAACCTTCCGCTTGTTCCGGGCTCATGTAACCGAATTTACCTTTGAGAGTGCCAGCTTTTGTTGTTTCAATTTTGCTTTCCGCTTTGGCGATACCAAAATCGATAATGCGAACTTCGCCATCGTAAGAAAGCATAATATTTTGCGGGCTAATATCACGGTGAGTGATGTTCAGCGGAGCGCCCGTAGTTCCATCTACACATCTGTGAGCATGGTCTAAACCTTTTGCAGATTCTTTGATGATGTGAACAACTTGTGGAAGAGTGAAATATTGTTTTTCTTTTTTAAAGCGGTTAAGGGCCTGTCTTAAATTTTTTCCATCCACGTACTGCATGGCCAGATAGAAAAGACCACTCTGTTCACCAAACTCATTGATCGATACAACATTGGAATGAGCGAGATGAATTGCGATCTTCGCTTCTTCTTTGAACATTTCGATGAATTCGTTGTTTTGAGAATATTGGGGCAAAATTCTTTTGATAGCCAAGAACTTGGTAACGTTTTCCGCACCTGGTGCCTTCGCAAGATAAATCTCCGCCATACCGCCGGTTGCGATTTTATCGAGCAAAATATATTTTCCAAAAATTTCTGTTTTTATATCCATCATTATCTCTAGAGTTTTATCGGTAAAATGTGCTAATCTTTTAATGATTTAGAGGCCTTCTAAAAGAATACTGACTGTGGCAATCTTATCTTTGGTCTAGGCAAATGGAAATCACGTAGGAAGTCATATGAAATGGATCGGTTTAACAGGCGGAATGGGTACGGGAAAGTCGACAGTATCAATGATTATCCAGACCTTAGGCTATAATGTCTTAAATGCAGACAAGAGTGCCCACGAAGCCTTAAAGAAAACTTCATCTATTTTTCCTGAGATCCTTAGAATTTTTAGCGACAAAATACTAGGTCCAGATGGTGAAATCGACCGTCGAAAGTTGGGATCGATAGTTTTTGCAGATAAGTTTATGCTAGAAAAACTAGAGGCCATCACTCATCCATTCATTCAAGATCAAACTCAAAAAGAAAGAGAAGCTCTTGCCGCCAAAGGTGTAGAGATGGCTTTTTATGACATTCCACTTTTGTTCGAAAAAAAATTGCAAAAGAGATTTGATAAAATTGTTGTAGTGACTTGCGGTAAAGAAACTCAAATTCAAAGAGCTATGGAGCGTACAAAACTTTCCCGAGAAGAAATCAGACAAAGACTAGCTAATCAAATGGCAATGGAAACCAAAGCCAAAATGGCCAACTATGTAATTCGAAATGATGGATCCATGGAAGAATTAAAAATGAAAGTTCAAGATCTAATCCTCCAACTCAAACAAGATCTAAAACTCGTTTAAGTCCCTAAAAAGCCCAGGACCAGCCGAGGCCTAGCATGGCTAGGAAATCTTCTTTTCCCCAATGAATATCTAGATCTAAGCGGAAAGAATGTGGGTCGCTCATGAGGTCTTCCAATCCCACACTACCGACTACGGAATAACTTTTAAAATCAAAAGGTGTTTCGAGGTGATCTCCGGGATCAAATCTTATGGCTGCGCCGATTTTATAATAAGGTCTTAATCCATCTGTGTGGTCGATGATGTATTTGTATCCGCCATTGATATAGAGGATGGATTCATTTCCAGATAACAAATCCAAACCATACTCTTGATGTTTTGAATTTTCACTCTTGAGCATATATTTAAATCCAAAAAGCACGGGAACTTTTTTATCGCCATTATCTTTATTGAGTTCTTTGAAATTTGCCGCCGCTCCAGTCCTCAGCGAGAGGGAGGACGGGTAAGAGAAAAAATATTTTTGCTTTTCTTCTTCGATAATATCCTCATCGTCTTCTGAAATTTTTGCTGGGCTTTGTGCTGGTGGTATTTTTGTGAATTTCTTTTCGTAATCGATCAATTTTCGTTGTTCTCTTTTATTCGGCTTATCTTCTGGTGCGGCAATTGCAAATGTGCTCAAGACCAAGGTCATTATTGCGACGGTACGGGATTGGAAAAAGTAATTTTTAAAGTAAACTAAGAATACATCAAAGGTTGTTAAATTTTTTTTATCCAAAGGGAATTCATGCTTAAGGTTCATTTTTTTCTTCTCATGTTGTTTGCAATGGCGTCTACCGCCTTTGCCCAAGAAACTTTAAATTACGGCATTCATCAACATTATATTGCTCCAAGAGCGATGGGAATGGGAAATACTTTTTCAGGTATCGATGATTATAATGTGCTTTTTTATAATCCAGCAGGTCTTGCTCATCTTGAGGAAGGTCGCATGAATATTGGTATTGGTGGCGGCGTCTCCCAAGACTTTTTAGATTTTGGAAAAGAAGTCTCTGACCTCGCAGATATCGATGAGAATGATCCAACAAAAATTCAACAGATTTCAGATTATCTCCAATCAAAGTACGGCGAAACTTATGCAGGCCGTATTCCTCGGATGAATTTCATTTACGCACGTCCTAAATGGGGAATTGCTTTTATCCCCGTGGATCTTTCTGTGGTGATGATGCCACATCAATTGACGGGCCCGGCGCTGGATGTGACAGCTTACCAAGATTCTACCTTGGCATTTGGGTGGTCAAAGAGAACTAGCAACAAAAAATTTTCTTGGGGATTTTTGGGTAAGGCAATATATAGAGCAAACATGGATAGGTCACTACTCGCAATTGATTTGGCAAGCGATGGCGATGTGGTTCGAGATGAAGATTTTAAAGAGGGCATGAGTGTAGATGCCGACGTTGGAATGATGTGGAGTCCTTTCCTCGGAAAAAACAAAGGATTCTTTAAAAAATTAAAGCCGACATTCTCTGCGGTAGTAAGAAATATTGCGGATTATGGATTCACAAGTAATTTTGAAATTTTTAACGAAAATTCAACAGAGCCCGCAAAACTTCAAAGAAGAATTGATTTGGGTTCGAGATGGGATTTTCCGACATTCTCGGTTTTTGAACCGCGCTTGATGATCGATGTGAGAGATATTCTTCACGATTATTGGAGTTTGGAAAAAGGCCTTCACCTGGGGGCAGAATTAAAATACAAAGTGGGCAAAGGTCTTCATGGTTCTATTCAGGGCGGATTGAACCAAATGCTTTGGACCGCAGGCGTAGGCATTCAAACTTATTTCTTCAAAGTAGAATTAACCTCCTTTGCAGAAGAGTACGGTACAAAGAGTGCAAAGAAATCTGACAGAATGTACTTGGCTCAAATCAACTTTAACTTTTAGAGGATAGAATGAAAAAATTATTATTGAGTTTAGCTCTTATCACATCGGGTTTAGTTGGTTGCGAAGAAAAAGATGACGATAAAATCAGTAAAGCACAAAAATGTTTGGACGAAGCTTTAATTCCAGGAGATGCAGCCGCTTGCGAAGCAATAATCGTAGGAATCAACAATGAAAAAGCAAATCGCATCAGGTGCTCTCTAGCGGTTTTAGAAAGTGGAACAACGCAATCTGAGATCATCAGCGCATTCCAAGCTATGGACACGGGAACAGAAGACCCCGTTGTCGAACTTGCGACAATATTAGGAGTTGGAGACCAGGATAGCAGCGGTACAGTGGATGCTGCGGATGAAGCAGTTGCTGAGAATATTAAAAACGTTTGCTATACATCTGAGTCCAAAGGATTAAGAACTGTAGCACAATTGATTCTTTTTGGAACTAGAGCACAAGTAGCTGCAGAAGCTCTTGGAGATCCCGAAGACCCAGAAGATGTTGCAGATAATATTCTGTTGATGCCACCAGCAGAAGCCGGTGAATTTGCAAACGATGTGTTTGATCTTTACTGCGTTCCTGAATTTAGCAATACCGATATTTGTGAAACGTTGAGCTCAGCTGGTGCGGGATCTGGCGATAATGCTACAGTAGGAGCTGCACTTCAGGCTTGTATAGCTGCCAACAATTGCAATTAAATTTTCATCAAAGGCGCGAGATTTCTTCTCGCGCGAAGTCCAGTCTAGTTTTTCTTCAATAATCTCATAGTGAGTCGTCTTTACTCCGAAACATTAACTAGAGAAATCTATTAATGGATTAAGGATAATTCTCAAATGAAGAACAAGGATGTTTTAAATTATTTTTTGCTACTCTTATTTCTATCTGTGAATTCATTCGCAGCAGAGAGGTATGAGTTTTATACGGGTGCTCGTCAAATGGGAATGGGCGGAGCCTCTATTGCCGTGGTGAACGACGAAACGGCATTGATTCAAAACCCCGCGGCTCTCGGAAAACTCAGAGAAAAATACCTAACACTTGTGGACCCAGAAGTTCATATGGGTGAAACAACTGCGCAAATACTTAAAGACAAAGATTATGATTTAACCAAAACTATGGATCCTCAAGATCTTTTGGATATTTTGAACGCAAATCCCGACAAGCACTTTCATTCTAAAGTTCAACTCTTCCCATCGTTGGTGTTCCCCAATTTTGGTATCGGGCTTCTCGCCAGTTACAACTATGATGCGGAGGTGACGAGTGCAACAAGCGAATACAATTTGCGCTATAGAAATGATTATGGAGTTTTGCTTGGGTATAATTTCAGATTCTTTGATGGAATTATTAAGCTCGGTTTCAATGCAAAATACATTAACCGCGTCGAAATAGACGATCAGTATCCGACGACTTCCACAGGAATGGCTTGGAAAGACATCGTCAACGAAGGAACTGCAATTGGCTCTGATGTAGCATTGATGATGACGGGTCCATGGAAATATCTTCCGACGCTAGCGTTGGTATTAAAGGACGTCGGCGATACTAGCTACAGCCTCGGAGGCGGAATGTTTTATAGCGGACGTCCCGAGCCTACAAAAACGGATCAGACATTGGATGTGGGTTTCTCTCTTTCTCCTATATTGGGTAAGTATTCCAGAATGCAGTTGGTGGCGGAGTACCGTGACGTGATGACGGATGATGACGATGAGGTGACTGCGCGTCGTTTGCATTATGGTCTGGAATTTAACTTCTTCGACAAACTTTTCCTTCGCGGTGGTATGAACCAAGGCTATTGGACGGCAGGGGCGGAAGTGGCGAGTGAAAACATGCAATTTCAATTTGCAGCCTACGGAGAGGAAATAGGAACTAGGGATGCGGAAAGAGAAGATAGAAGATATATCTTCAAATTCGCGTTGAGGTTTTGAGAATGAAAAGAATATTTTTATTTTTAACCATTTTATGTCTCTTGAGCACTTCTTGCAAAAATGCATTTGAAGAAATGTCTTCAAAAGATTCTGAAGCAGCAATTCTATATTCTGCGAGACAACATTTGTCGGCGGGGAGATGGACAGAGGCGCTTTCGGAATTTGAAAAATTGCCAGCAGCAACGCTAGCAGAAACTGAAGTCGTGGTGGATAGAGCTTCTGCATATTCGGGGAGATGCGGGCTGGACTTCTTGGGTCTTTCGGATTTGATTGAAAATATTGGAACAACTCCGCTTATGGAATTGTTAATGACGAATTTTCCAGCAACTAGCGCCGCTAATTATGCAGACTGCAAATTGGCCGAAGATCTTTTAAAAACCGTAGCAGACACGAGCGGTGTGGTTTCGACGGAAGACGGACGATTCCTGATGGCTTTCAATGCTCTTGCAAAAATCGGAGTAATTTTAAATTTTAGAGCAGATGCTGATGAAAATGATGCTGTCGATGCAGGTTGGGATCCTTGTGACGGGAATGGAGCAACGGATCTTCCCGCTGCTGAAGTGAGTGAAGTAGGAACAGGGATTGTTTTATTCTACAAAAACTTACAAGGCTTTAGCTTTGGATCCGACATCACGTCAGAAATCGAGGCGATCTGTACAGATCCAATGGTGGATGGTTCGCCGGTGGATTTTTGTGACGAAGAAGATGCGACAGCTTATACGAATGCTTATAGACAACTTATTCGAGGATTTATCCGTGATGATACGGATGGGATCGGGCTAGCTATAGATGCAGGACAAGGAGTGGCCGTCAGTGCTTGTGAGCCGTAAGGGTAAACAAACATTTTTATTTTCTATTCTGATGGGATTATTGCTCATCACTGGAAATTCTTACGCGCGTGAATTGTACAATCGCAATATGTCAGTGCGTGCATTGGGAATGGGAAATGCTTTTACACCCATCGCCCGTGGAATGGACGCTTTATTTTTCAACCCTGCAGGTTTAGCAAAAACAAAAGAAATCACTCTTACAGCTTTAAAATTTAAAATCGGAGTCAATGGCATTGATGCTTATGAGGATGCGCAAGATTTCGATGGCGATAATTATGCGGATACGTTGAGACAATTCTATGGAGATAATTTATGGATCGGTGGCGGGGCCGTCTCAGGGATATCGACTCCTAATTTTGCAGCAGCAATTTATGACTCTTTCAATGTGAGTGCGGATTTATCAAATCCTGCGTTACCAAGTTTTGAAGTGGATTTTGTCAATGACTACGGTATCGCCACGGGATTCGGAATGGAATTGGCTCCAGGTTTAGCATTAGGATTTGTAGGAAAGAGAATCAATCGTGCGGGTTCGACAGTTGAGATTCCAGTATCCTCACTGGCTTCACTTGATAACGATGATCTCGAAGAGCAATTGGACAATAGAGGCTTGGGATATTCTTTGGATGTGGGTGCCATGATGACTTTCCCAACGCCAGTAAAGCCAACACTTTCTTTTGTAATGAGAGATGTGGGAAATACTAAATTTTCGTTGGACACAGGAATTAGAAATCCACCCACAGACAAGAGCGAAATGATTGGCGCATTGTCTCTTGAATTGGATGTTCCAGGAGTAACGATCACTCCCGTATTGGAAATGAGGCACATTGGTTCTGACGAAGAGATTCATATTGGTAAAAAGCTTCACATGGGCGTGGAAGTGGATCTGCCGGGTATTGATTTGAGGGCCGGTCTCAATCAGGGCTACTACACAGCAGGAGTAGCTCTAAATCTAGGTATAATTATGCTCGATTTCGCAACGTATGGTGTTGAATTGGGAGAGTACCCTGGCCAGCACGAAGATCGCAGATATGTTCTAGAATTAACCATAGATTTTGGCTTTGACCCCGCAAATGGAGTCTTCCTAGGCCTCAACAAAGAAAACCGAAAAAGATTAAAACAAAGACGCTAAAGGTGAGCCGCACCTTTTCCAAAGGTTAGCGTCATTTTGACGCAAGTCTTTGCAAAAGGTGCGGCTCACCTTTATATTTTTTTGGTGCTAAATCTTATTTTTGTAAAAAATCCTGAAGAGAAGAGACAATTGTTTTTGAAGTCAGATTTGACTCAAAAAACTTGGGTGGTATCGGATTTAACATCTAAAATTGCCTTTCAAAAAGAACTTTTTAAAACGCAAAAATTAATTCCAGATGAATCCCTATTGAGAGCGCAAGAATTGTGGATCAAGCTCACCAAAAGACTTCGTGGGGATTTAAGATTTATTTCTTCAGAAACGGCGCAGATGTTTACACAGCAGCTGTTATCCAATGCTGAAGAGGAATGGCAGAAGCGTCCTGGGGTCTCAAAACTTTTGCATTCCTACATGCAGATTTTGATGCCGCTCCTGAGTCATGAGCAAAATTTTGAAGCCATGAAGGAATTTTTTAAGAATAGTGTCGAGAGTTTTCAGAAGTGGGGACATTGGTACTTGCTCTCACGTGAGATTTATAATTCTTTCTTAGATCAAAAGATGATTTTGTCCACTTGGGCGTCATCGATTCTAGTGAATGAAACAGACTTTCAAGATGTATGGAATAGAAAACTTATTTTTGATTTGGGAGCGCAACTTCAACCAATAGAAAGTGAACTTATACAGCATCTTTCTAAATTCTTAGATGTGGACGTCATCGTTCCGCATCCATCTTGGAAATCAGAATATTCAAAGGCCCTTAAAAGTTATGATTTGTTAATTTCTGGTAAGCCTCCGGTGACCGAAAAAATCGAGCATGGTCTATCTAGAAATTTTATGAAGTTTACAACTCAACTTGCAGAAGTGCAGAATTTGAGCTCTGAGTTGAGGAAGCAAATTTCCGCTGGAATTAAGCCGACGGAGATCGCTATCGTAGCTCCAGACATTGGAGTTTATTGGCCGGTGCTCTATGAATATCTCAAGATCGAAGGGATTCCGTACCAAAGAAAAATTCAAACTCCGTTAAAAACTTATCCAGAAATCATGTATTGGATTTCCAAACTCAAAATTGAAGCTGGCGAGATTGAATATGCAGATCTAGAGATCAACACTTATTCAGAAGCTGAGACTCTGCCGTTGAAGTATGATGAATTCCAATCTCTCTACACTAATCTCTATGAAATTTCTGATCTCAAAAGAAATAGAAACATTGAAAAATTATTTTCTTTAAAAAACCAATCCAAATTCATGACGGTGAAAGAATTTATCACTTGGGGCTTAACTCTCTGGAAAGAATCTTGGTCCCAAGAAAGAGTAAATATTCTGATCGAAAAGCTTTTAGCAGAAATTCCGATGCATTTGAAGTTTGATTCCAAACAATGGGTAAGACTTGTTGATAGTTTCGCTTCGAGACTTGAGATCACGACGGACGAAGGTTTCCCTGAAGGCGTGCATTGTGTAGATTTAGTTTCTCTGAAAGATTTGGATCTCAAGCACGCCCACCTTATGGGATTGACGGATCAAGCACTGAGATCTATGACGACCACTTTGATTTCGGAATTTGATATTCAAAAGCTCAAGCAAGATTTTGGTTTTATGGTGGCAGAGCCCGAAAGAACAGAACTAGAATTTGAAGTGAAGTGGAACCTCGATAGCACAAAGATTAATTTTTCCATGTCTTATCCTCAGACGGATTTTGATGGAAACCAGATGTCGCCTTCCATCGTTTGGTTGACGGGCGCAATCACGCAGCACGGAGATAAAATTCCATTAAAGATTCCGGAAACATCAAGGCTTTTACAGATTCAGCAATCCGATTACCAAACGATTTCAACTCTTCAAGGTTGGGTTGATGGCGATAAGAAGCTTGAAAGACTTAGGCAGGATCAGGGCGAAGACATTCAAGCTTGGAAACTACAAAATCATCTCGAAAAAGTTTCCGCTTCGCAAATTGAAGACTATTTGAAATGTCCATTCATCAATGCTTCCAAAAAAATCCTAAGTTTAAATGATCTACCAGATTTGGATCTAGATATTGATTACCAGACTCGAGGAAGACTTCTGCACGGAGTTGCAGAGCTGATCTATAAAAATCATTCTGACCTCAATGTCGATAATTCTACGGTTGCCCAATATTTTGATCAAGTTCGCCTGGAAATAGGAACGCCGATCTTTGATGAGAATGTTTGGGCCGGACAAAAAAAGAAATACATGAAGATGATCGATAATTTTTTGGTGTTTGAGCGGGAATGGAAAAATAAATTTCCCGAGATCAAAGAACAGTACCAAGAAAAGGATTTTGAAATTCATATTGATATAGCTACAGGGAATATTTCTAAAGAGGCCACAGCGGATTCCGTTCTTTTGAGAGGAAGAATTGATCGTATTGACATTGATCAAAGAGAGCAGATCTGCGTGGTCATTGACTATAAATTTGATTCTAGTGGCAAGAGCAACCATAACCGATGGATCGACGAGAATGAACTGCAATTGGTTCTCTATGCCATGGCCATCGAAAAAGGTGCACTCAACAAGAAATTGGATGTGATCGGTGCGGTTTACTATGGATTTAAAAAGATCGATCGTGAAAAAGGATTTTTAATCTTAGAGGCCGATGGATTTATGTTCACAGTGAACTCCAGAAAAGCCCACAAGATCAGTCACGATAAAAAATTGGAACTTTACGGTAAGGCTCAAGAAATTATAAAAAACACTTTGGGTGGCATGAAAGCCGGAGAATACAACCCAAACCCAAGTGATGTGAGTCTATGTAAAACCTGTAACTGGAGAAATTTGTGTCGAGCCCCACATCTGAATTAACATCATTCTTAAGTCAGACCAAAATCTTCAGGGCCGGCGCGGGCGCAGGAAAGACCACGCGCCTGGTGAAAGAGGTGCATGACTTCTATAAGGATTTTAAGGTTAAACACAATCGCAATCCTCGAGTTGTGTTGACAACATTCACGAGGAAGGCCACGCAGGAACTTCGCGAAAGACTGATGCACGAAGCGCAGAAAAGAAAAGACTATGATTTCTTGAGCTTTGTGTTGTCTAAGAATCATCTCTTGATTTCGACAATTCATGGAACTTTACAGTTATTTTTAAAACAATACGCGCAAAAGATTGATCTCGATCCGGGATTTAGGCTTACAGATGAGAAAGAACTTTTTAAGAGAGCAAAAATCATTCTTAAAAACCTTTTAAGTAGAAATACGACTTCGCAAGAACTTTTAGAGGAGTTCACGTTCAAGGGATTAACCTCTCTTATCATCACGCATGATAAAACCAAGAAAATTTCTCCAGGCGTGCAGTTCTTTAACAAAGAAGATTTTTTAAATTCCCAAGATCAAAAAATGAAATTTATCGCGCAAAGCTTTTTAATGTATGCAGATAAAATTCTAAGTGCCACGGACAATCTCAAGTGGATAGAATATGGGAAGTTTTTAAAAGGTGTCGCAGATAGCTTCACCCAGGCCAAAAATCAAGTGGATATCGAAAGAGCCTTAAATCTTTACAACGAATATAAAAAACCACCTTATACCAAAAAGAACCCACCATTTTCCGAAGAGTTAAATGATTCCTTTGAAGAATTCAGAGATGAAGTCGATAAAGTGAATCCCGATCAGTTCAACCAAGAGCGCTGGGCTGAGTTCATTCGGTACTATAAAATCTTTGATGATCTCTCCAGGGATTTTACAAGCGAATTTGATCACTGGAAGAAAAGCTCTGGCCAAATCAGCATGGCGGACTTGGAACTCTATTCCTATGAATTGATGAGAGAAAAGTCTGAAGAAATTCATTTCTTCTCAGAAAGCTTTGATTACTGGTTGATCGATGAATTTCAAGATACTTCACCGTTACAAGTTTCCTTGCTAAAGAAATTCATCAACGATCGTAAATACTTTGTTGTCGGAGATCCGCAGCAGAGTATTTACTTCTTTAGAGGCGCAAGGGTAAAAGTTTTTGAAGATATGGAAAAGCTCATTATCGGTGAGGGTGGTTTAGCTGAATCGCTGAACAAGAACTACAGATCCACTCAAAATACGATGAGCTTTATCAATCATTTCTTCAAAAATTATTCGGATGATTTTAAATCTATGGAATTGGGTGGTCCACAATCAAAAACCAAAGATGTGGCCACGATGGCTCTAGCAAAAGATGTGGAGGCGCAAAACCTCGCGATCCTCAATCACATTCAAAAGATTCATGCCAGTGGTGATGAATTGGGCGAAATCTGTGTTCTAGGTCGCAAGAATGATCAACTCAAAAAAATTGCCGAGATTCTCCATCAAAAAAAAATTCCGTATATTCTGCATTCAGCGAGTGGTTTTCAGGAGCGCCGAGAAATTCTTGATGCTTTAGCCATTTTAAAATTCTTAGTGAATCCTCATGATAACTTTAACTTGGTACAAATCCTTAGAAGTCCATGGTTCAAAGTTCAGGATTGTTATATTCATGAAATTGTAAAAAACAAGCCAGAGAGTTTTTGGATAGAATTTGTAAAGCATCAAGAAGGTGATTACGAAGCTATCGGAAGATTAAAAACCTACGTGACAGAGACCTTCAATCAAGGAATCACGCAGACCTTCCAAAAGATTTTGATGGATACAGGTTTCTTTGAGTTGAGTTATCAATACGATTCTTCAGGGAGAAGAGAATCAAATCTTTGGAAGTTGTTGATACAACTTAAAACAGAAGATCACGCACCTGAATTCAATTACATCGACTTTATTGAAAATAGAAAAAGCTCTCTAGATCTAGAAGGTGGTTCGGAAGATTCCGATGCGGTCAGTAGCATTGAGCCCAATCGAGTGCAGTTGATGACGGTGCATATGTCGAAAGGTTTAGAATTCAAACACGTGATTATTCCGTATATCGATGCTAAGCCTCAACTTACAAATTATCTCAGTTACGCCTTTGATCCCGATGCTGACAAGTACAGCCTGCACCTAAAGCTCGACGAAGAAAAAGGTCAGCAATCACTTCCCGCAGTGAGTTTCTTGGAGAAAATGAAAGAAGAGGAGCTCGCTGAATCAGATCGTCTACTTTATGTAGCGATGACCAGGGCCAAGGAAACTATTTTCATGTCGACATCTGGGGCAAGGCAAACGGGTGGGTCTTGGTTGAAAAAGATAAAATTGGATTTATCAAGTGGATTGCATGCAAAAGGTGAGTTTGCCTATAACGTAGATATTGGTGAATGGGAAAATATCAATTTTGATTCTAAGATCGTGCATGCCCAAGAAATTTATCAAAAACTCTACGATTTAGATTTGATGGCAAAAAAAGAATCTACAAAGGTTACGGCTCAAATAGAATCTCAAGTCTCAAAGGGTAAGAATCAAAAATCATTGATCGGACTTTTGGAAAAAGCCAATTACGGAAGACTTGCCCATCAAGTTTTTGAATCCCTCAAGTACAATAAAGAAATCGCGATAGATGAGAATACAAAGAAGGCCACGGAATACATTCAGAATCTAAAAGAAATCCCGATGAAAGAGATTCTGAAGGATGGGTTTGCTGAATGGGGGTTTGTCCTAAACAGCGAAGGTCAAAGCATCTCCGGACAGATCGATCTCTGGGGACAAGTCGCCGATGAGTTATGGGTGATCGACTATAAGACGGGATCGTCATTCAATTCCGATGTAGCTTTCGAGCAACTAGCACGCTACGCCCAGGCTCTGCAAAGCTTCGTCAAAGTAGATAAAGTACCAACCAAAATCAACCTGGTCGCTCTCTATCCCTTTGAACAAAAATTCTATTTGAAAATTTTTTAGTTGTTTGCTTCGAAATTTCTCATTTCTATTTTAGATGCACTTTTCTTTTCAATTGCATTTGAAATAGCGCCAACAGTAGCTTCTTCAAGTATTACGGCTCCGGCAATACCCATGGTGATCAAACTGCCTTTTCCAGCTCTACGGTATAAACGCGCATTAGTACTTGCACGAGAACCAGGTAGCCTAAGATGAAGTTCTGAAACAATGTGGGCTAGATTCTTAGCGTAACGCTGGGGAACGAGAGAAATTTTTTGTACTTTTCCTCCGTCTTCAGAAATTTCATTTAAAAGCAAGCGTACGTCTGCCTCTCCCGCGTCGGTAATAACTTTTGTCAACCGAAGAGTAGGTGGAGCTTTTACTCCAGCTCTAATCGAATTAAGTTCTTTTTTTGCATGGAGAAACCACTCTTTATGATTTTTTATATTCATGCGATATTGATCAACATAATAAGAATTTTTATTTCCTTTTTTTAAAAGAACTTCGTTTTCATTTATCTCTTTGAGAGAAGATTTAAGGCTATCTTCGAGGGCTTTTATTGCGTATGCTCTGCTTTCTGTAACTCCAGCCTGATAATTAATTGTAACTTCATCGCCTAGCTTCACATGACTGGATAAAGCAGCTACTCTTCCTGGAGTTAAAGCTTCGAGAGTATCAATATCAAGTGATCTGCTATTATGGTTATATCTAGATAGAGCATGCCTATAGGCTGAAGAAAGCTCGCTATCATCTTCTATTTGAGAAATACGACGCTCATTGTGAGCAAATAATAACGCCAAAGAAGAAGCGCCGATAACCGCACATTTTATTTGTTTTTTATCTAGACAAACAATCTCCCCTTTGTCTTCTTGAGCAAATGAAGCGCTGGTGAAGCTAAGTAAACTCAGTAATATTGCTAATTTTATTCTCATAAATTATCCCTTCAAATATTAATATTTAAATTACTTTGATCCTTCAAATTTTTTCATAGGAATTCTAGATTCACTTTTTTTGTCAATCTGATCAGCAATTAAACCATATAAACCTTCTTCTGCTGTGGCACCTAAAGCGATTATAGTTACTAGTCCAGCGCGATTTAGACTTTTAGTAAGCTGAGGACTTCTGACTAAGAATGATTTAAAGCGAAGAGCCGTGGCTTTTGGCGTTACAATTAAGGAAGAAACTTTTGAACCGGAGTTATGTTGTGCTGTCAAAAAACTTTCTATCTCTGCGCGGCTGGTGGCTTCAAAGGATTTAGTTATAAAAATTCTTTCTACTTTTCCATTTACAACATCCAATTTTGCACCTTTAAGTTGTTCTAATTTATCTTCTAATTGCGCAAGTTCAGCAGCGATTTCCTTTACGTGCGGGTGATTCCTAGTATTGTAACCTATGGTGGCAAGCTCAAGATTCTTAGTCTGTAAATTAATTTCTGATTTTAAATGAGAAATTTCTTCAGTTAAACGATTAGAGTGAATGGCTCTGCTATCGCGTTCATTGAGTTGAACAGTGATTTCAACTGAGTCGCCGTCCCCAATATCTCTGGTTAAATCCTGTATGCGAGATCCACGTAGGGATTGAGGACGATCAGGTGTATTTAATATATGTCTGTTTCTTTCGTGTAATTCCGTCATTATCGCATTTTCTTCCATAGAACGAACGCGGTCTATAGCTCGCATATTTAAGAATGATAAAGCGGTGATGGCTCCGGCGCCGGTGGTGGTGTAACATTGAGTCTTGTTTTCATTTAAGCAGGCAATCTTAAGTTTTTCTTCAGCATGAACGGCATTGATAGTTAAAAAACTTGATGCGATTAAAATAGAATATTTAAACATAAATTCTCCTTGATTTTTGTATTACACAGCTTATTAAAGCAAAGAGCTTGCCAGTCTCATTCTGAGAATTTTTTTTCTAAGCAATCATGTTGATTTAAAACGCATCAAAATGAATCTGTGGCAAAACTGGATGTCTAGGTTTTTGTCAGTTGTAAGTTATGAGTTGGCAGCTTGTTGAAATCACAAGAATTTTTCTACCTTCACCGATACAGATAATAGTATGTTTTTAATATTGGTAAGTATCTTTTTAAGCATAGGCTCTTACGCAAAAGATGTGGCTTATCTTTTGGATTGTCCCATCGCAGATAGCCCTGTGCGGAAGCTAACTTCGCAAGAGTTGATATCCAATATCAACGATTATTTAGTACAAAAAGAAGTTTCGCCTTTTCCGTATGCTTGCCAAAAAAAAGGTGATTTAAAAAATATGTCGGCTACGGGAATTGGCCACAGAAACATTCCTAGCCAAGATTCCCAAGGAAATTTATCTCGAGATTTTTTTCTTATCCTTCTTACTAAAATTGAAAATTACATCAAAGACAATATCAACCTCACCTCCAATATTGAAGGCTGCTTGGGCAATTCAAAGAGCCACGCTGAGTGTAAAGAAATTTTGAATTGGGCGAAGAAAGTTGTTCCTCTCAAAGTTCAAGAAGCAAGATATCATCTGTCTTTAGGGACGGAAAGAGATGCCGCTACCGCAACACAGCTTTATTTCCCTAATACTAGGTTAGACACTTTAAGATCTTTTAAAGAAACTCCTTGGCAAAGACTTACACCTAAGGAAATTCAATCTGCTAATGCTGCTTTAAAAGAATACATGGATAAGGGTAGGGCAATTACTCACCGGGAAATGAAAGGGGAAAATGTCGTAGAAAGAGTTGCTTTCTTGGACTCAAGAATTAGAGACATACGATTCGAACATATGACCGCATACAGGGCGTTGATAGGTGAGATGCCATTAATGAATTACATCACATCTGCAAACCCCAGTTTTACTGAAATTAAAAATGCGGCCCGAAAGACCCACGATAATGCGTTAAAAGAACTCGCAAAAATTCAAAAATTAAAAGCAGAGCTCAAAGCAAATCCTAGAGTTTTATATAATGATTTATTCTACGCCGTAAACTATTCCAATTTATATGAAGAAACTCTTCTAGAAAATCCAAGATTTTGTCCATTAGGCGCAGCCATATTTCGCACCAATGACAATCGTGTATTGGGAAATGCCATTGCCATTGGGGCTCCGCTGCTAGTTGCAAGTTTCTTAGCACCTCCGGCGGCCGCGGTGGTTGGGGGACTCGTAGCAGGCGCAGCTTTTGCGGCTCAGTCACAGCATCAGTACTCCCAAACAAAACAAAGAAATTTAGGCAAAGTGTTCAGTGAAAATGGTGAAGTCGAAAATGAAGAATTAAGACAAGATAAGAAATACCGAAATCTAGATCTGGTCATGTTTCCTTTATCCGGATTAGGTGCAGGTGCGATTTCTAAATATGGCCGCCCCTCAATACTTTCAAAATTTAAAAGTAAAAATTATTTTCCAAAAAATAATTAAACTCCTTAATAATCAAGACGCCTTAACATCCACTATAAATTTCAATCCCGCATTATCCACAATAGCCTGCAGAGCCAGTTGTACAAATCTTTCTTGAGAATATCCTAACACCTTGGCAAATCTAGCGGCTCTCTCCGGGCTAACCGTTTTTCGTTCTTTCTCGATGTCATTAAGATGAGACTTGGATATTCCAAGTATTTTAGCAAACTCAGGTTGAGTCATTTCTTCTCCACGACGAATCGCCCATAGCAATCGACTAAAGCGAACAGGCCCACCGGTTCGATTTTCTAAAAATTTTATGGCATCGCTCTTTTTAGTACTCATGTTTATCAATCCTTTCAACCAACACGAATAAAATCCTATCGTGTATTATCCTATAATAAGCTCTATAGCCTTTATTTAATCGAATAGAGTAATAACCTTTTAACTTACCTTTTAATGGTTCATCGTGATATCCACGTATTTTTCTAACCATTTCAAGAGATTCTTTTTCAACGCTATCAATCCAGTCTTGAAGTTTATCTGCTATATAAACTGGAAGTTTTGCTAATTGTTTTTTAACAGTATTACTCAATACAACTTTTTTAATCATATACTTCTTTCTTCAAAAAGTACACCCAAAAGGTGTACTTTTTAATATTCACAGAAATATATGCAAAACAAAAGAGAGACTAAAAACAAATATACGCGCATCTGGTGGCCAGATGCGTACGTATCCTGAATTCAATGTCGGAAATCGGTTTGGGTTTTCAGACTTAATATCAAACTTATGTCGAATTTATGACTTAGTGAAAGGCTCGTTCAACTTCACTTTTTTCTGATTCTTCCTAAGCTTCAAGTTTAGAAGCTCAACTCCAAGTGAGAACGCCATAGAGAAGTAGATATAGCCTTTTGGAATGTGGTGACCTAATCCATCGGCAATCAAAGTTACGCCAATCAAAATCAAGAAGCTCAAAGCCAACATCTTAATTGTTGGATGATTATCTACAAAATCTGAAATTGTTTTTGCAGAAACAATCATGACCGCCGTCGATGCAAGGATTGCCGCCACCATGATGGATTTTTGCTCTACCATGCCCACCGCCGTAATTACGGAATCCAATGAAAACACGATATCCAGTAGGAGAATCTGGAAAATCACTCTACCAAATGAAGCTACGATACGTTTGTTCTGTTCTCCATCTTCACCTTCCAGTTTGTGATGGATTTCAAAAGTACTTTTACCAAGTAAGAAAAGCCCACCGATCAAAAGAATCAAATCTCTACCCGAGAATTCATTTCCAAGAACTGTAAAGAGTGGTTCTGTCAAACTCATGATCCAAGCCAACGACATCAAAAGAATGATTCTTGTGATGACCGCGAGTGCAAGTCCAAGCATACGAGCTTTACTTCTTTGTTCCGCTGGAAGCTTTCCGCAAAGAATAGAAATAAACACGATATTGTCCACGCCAAGTACGAGTTCTAGAGCAAAGAGAGTTGCGAAGCTAATCCAAGCTTCAGGAGAAGATAAAAGTTCTAACATATGAGGTCATCCTTTGTTGTGCTAATTTTTTTCTTAAGGCTTAATTCCCGCCGCCGCCAGCTCCAAAGCGGTATTCGAAACCGAATCCAAAGAAAAGTATAGTACCTGGATGAAAATTGAAACGCATTTCCATTCTAAGAAATAGTGTGTCAGCAATATGAGCAAGAACACCGCCGGCAGTATGCACTCCGCCATAATATGTGTGTTCTGAAGAAGCCGGACCTTTTATTCTGATTAAATCTGCACCAAGGAGACCATATACAAAAAGATCTTGAAACGGTATGTCGCCTCTTAAGCTAAGATGAAGATCCGAGTACTTTACGCCTTCCGAGTTAGAGCCCGTATAGCCAGCTTCTAAAAGCGTCGACTCAAATAACGGATATCCATATCTTACCCCAAAACCGCTTAAAATTTCATCGGTTGCTGGAATAGAATTAGGAAGTAAGGGACCGGTATGAATGCTTACTGCATGACCAGTGGGCTTTGCTGTTCCGCCAGTAGCTTCTTGTGCCATAGCATTTTCAGGAAAACTGGAAAGCATAACCAAGAGACCGAGGGCAATAACAAGCTGTATAAATCTCATCTGAAAACTCCGGGGTAAATCCTTAAGCTGTAAATCTTTAAAACTATATGATACATGAGAAACCTCAGATACTCAAATCGTCACTTGACGATCGTAAGATTGGGATCCAAAATCCAAACATGCTTAAAAGATCCGAAGGTTATTTCAGAGGCAAAGACGATTTCGAACTCTACTTCCAGGCATGGACTCCTGCAAAGCCCGTTGCGACTTTAGTCATAAACCATGGTCTTGGTGAACACACAGATTGTTATCAAAGATTAGTCGATGGCCTGAGCGATCAAAACATTCAGTTCATTGCTTGGGACATGAGGGGTCATGGTCGCTCTGAAGGAAAACGTGGCGTTGTAAAAAGACTTTCAGATTATTCAGCAGATCTTGTTATCTTGATTGATTTTATCCGAAATGAAATTTCAAAAAAACCAATCGCGATGGTTGGTCACTCTTTAGGTGGATTGGTTACGCTCAATACAATCATCAGAAATCCAGAATTGGACATCAAATGCGCAGTTCTCAGTTCACCACTTCTTGGAGTGCAGGTAGAAGTGCCAGAGCTGAAAAAAATTGGTGCAAAGTATTTGGCAGAGTATTTACCAAGTCTCACGATGTGGAATGAGCTTGACGATAAAATTTTAACTCATGAGAAAAAAATTCTTACAGAGTTTGAGAAAGATCCATTGAGGCACGACCGCGTGAGCCCGAGACTTTACCTCGATATGGTAGGTTACTCGGAAAGAATTAGAAGAGAGGGCGGAAGCGTCCTTCTTCCAATTTTCTTCCAACTCTCAGGCCAAGACAAAGTTGTTAGCACAAAAGCAAGTTCTGCTTTTTATGAGACTGTAAAATCAAAAGACAAGGAATTAAAAATTTACGAAAACTCATATCACGAAATCTATAACGATGTAGAGCGTGAGGTGGCTTTTGCAGACATTAAAGCCTTCTTTAAAAAACATCTTATTGCCTAATCTCTCACCGAACCTCTACTTAACTTCTCTAAAGGAGAGAACAATGCTCGAACTTAAAAGCTTAAGCCCAGATGTTCTGAAGAAAAAATTAATCGACCTTATCAGAGAAAAATCCTACGAGAAAAAAGAAATCACTCTTTCGTCAGGCCTTAAAAGCAATTTTTATATCGATATGAAGCAAACCATGCTTCACGCAGAAGGCATTTATCTGATCTCACGGTTGATGCTCGAGAAGCTACAATCTCTTGATGGCAAGATCACAGGTGTTGGTGGGATGACTATGGGTGCAGATCCCATGACGTCGGTGGTGAGTTTGATGAGTTTGACGTGGAAAAACCCAATTCATGCATTTTATATTCGCAAAGAACCCAAGGGACACGGGACCAACGAATGGGTAGAAGGATTAAAAAACTTCTCTAAAGGCGAAAGTGTTTTTATATTAGAAGATGTTGTCACAACAGGTGGATCAAGTCTTAAAGCTGTGGAACGCGCAGAACAAGCGGGTTTAAAGGTTTTAGGAATTCTCACCTGTGTAGATCGTCAAGAGGGCGGTCGTGAAAAAATCGAAGCCAAGGGATTGCAATTTATAACCTTGGTCACCAAGCAGGAAATCGAATGTTGAGACTTTTAGGTATTATTCTTTGTGGCTCTTTGTATCTTATTACAATGTTAGGTTGTACTTCTTTGGACAGATCTACTGTCGCAGACAACAATTATTATTCTCTTGTTAAGGATTACTCAGACAGAGCGGAGTTTTATTCTGGTTTCATGAACGTATTCCAAATTCATGCTACGATATTGAATCAAAAAGTTTTAGAAGCCCAAGTGGAAAAGAAAGCTTCAAGTTTCAACTGGTCAGACACTCAAAAATCAGAAGACATGGCTAAAATCACAAATAGTCTTCGCGGTGAAACAACAGTGTTTGTGAGTTTCTATACTCCAGAAAACAAATTGAATAACTTGGATAGCCCAAGTTCAATCTGGAGAGTTTTCTTGGACGTGAATAACAAAAGATACGTAGGTTCGGTTTCGACTTATGTGGGTTTTGCCAATGAGGCGCAGCTTTTCTACCCTTACCATACGATATTTGGAAAAGGTTATCTCGTAAGATTCCCAGTTCCTATGATGAACATTCAGGATTACCCGATGTCACTCACAGTCACTGGGACAATTGGATCTGATACAATCAAATTCCCGGCGATGAAGAATTAATCGTTTATAAAAGAAATAAATTCTTTTCCTTCGATTTCAAATTTTTCTAGATTTCCATTGGCTTTATACTCAGGAGCTGGGTCGCCACCATCGCAGTCAAACCATTCCATGGCTTCATATCTATCAACATGCACTTTGACTTGAGCATTTGCTGGTAGAGAAGGGCTATCAGTGATTTCTGAGTACAAGAATATTCTGGTCACTTTTTCAATGCCATCATAGTAAGAGCACGACTCGTATCCGTGTTCGTGCCTACAGCTTAAACGTCCTTCAGATTCTCTAGTAAAAATTTTTTGACCCACAACATATTCTGGGATCCACGCGCAGCCTGATGCCCATGTTTGTATTGGTAAAGCTAAAAAAGTCATTAATAATAGTTTTTTCATAAATCCTCCCTTTGAGAAGGATGTAACAAAGATTGAAAGATTAAAAAAATATATAATTTGAATACTATCTATGCTTTAAAGGCATATATGAATTTGCATCACTTAAGATACTTTTATGTCGTAGCTCAAGAAGGGGGATTCTCCAAAGCCTCAAAACTCTTAAGGATTCAACAGCCAGCCATCAGCAGAATGGTCGGTATGCTCGAAGAGGATATGGGGTTTAAGCTCTTTGAAAGGGTAGGAAGAAATGTACGACTAACTCGCCAAGGTGAGGATGTCTTTGAAACCTGCAAGAATATTTTTGGCGAAGTGGATAAGCTCAAAGCGTCCATTGGCCAAATGAATGAGGAATGCCAAGGACCATTGGTGATTGCCGCTTCAGAACCTATTGCGAGCCATTATATTCCTCGTGTTTTGAATCCTTATCTTCGTGCCCATCCCAAAGTTTACCCACAAATTTTCTCAGGACCAGCCTCCATGCTTTTTGAAAAACTTCTCAATGGAGATATTGAGTTTGGTTGTTTTTTTCATATTCCAGAATTGCCAGAGAGATTGGAAATTTTTGAAAAGAAAAATATTCGATACCATCTTGTTATTAGGAAAGATTTAAAGAAAGATCAGGAAGTGATTTCATCCTTTATAGGTTCAAGAGAAATTGATGACACATCCACGAGACGTTTTCCGACGCTAGAGCGATTGCGAAAAGACTATCCACTAGCCACAATCAAAATTTCTAGCAACAACTTGACGGCGCACAGAGGAATGGTTCTTCAGGGTTTAGGAGTTTCGATACTGCCGGATTTTTTGGTGGTAGAAGATATTAGAAATGGCTTACTTACAGATATTTATCCTAAAGAGAATTTTATATTTCAGTTGAAGTACATCAAGCGAAAGACATCTTTACTCTCAAAGAATGCACAAACATTTATAGATTTATCCCTAAAATAAAAAATGTCAGCCCTCATGGCTAGCATTTGAAATTTATAGATTAGAATAGGTTGCTGCAGTTTAAAGGCAATGGTGTAAAACCGAGGATTTCTCCTCCGAGGGTAGTGCCGACTTTGGAGTTAGTGATGCGATCAATTTCTAACGCTACTTGAATATCAGAAAGTTCTTGCTGTTTTGCTGCGTACTCCGGAATGATCGGAAATTTGTGGCGTTTAAAAGTATAAATAGTTTCCACTCTCATTTTTGGATATGAAGATAAGACTTTCATGCGACTATTGTGTTTAAACCCTTTCATAACAATAAATTCCGTGAATAGTCTTGGTCGATCCAATCCAGCTTTAAGGACCCACTCTACGCCACGCACATCGTGTATCACTCCATTTTCAATAAAGCGCCCTTTTTCCATGATCAAGGGAATGGATTCCATATCGGATAAAGATCTTTGATCGGGATCAATCACCACTCTGCCGTAATGAAAGACAATGCCGGTGAATTGTTTTTCGGCATAATCATATTTGGAGCTTGTGAGCTGGTGTAAAAGAAATTTTCGCAAAGGCATATCTTCGGCATGAGAAGCAGATGACGTTGAAATGATTATAGCTAAAGCAAATAAAAATCTATACACGTATCCTCTCTCTCTCTTAAAATAAACTACTGCAACTTGGTGCGGGTAAAAGTAATTGTTTGTTAGTGGGTATAACGAATTGAAGATTTCTTCCTACAATTCTACGAAGATCATTGGTGGCTATTATTTTTGCTTTTTCAAATTCTTGTTTTTCATAGTCGTGAACAAGTGGGAAATTTCTTCTTTCAAGAATGTAAGAATTTTTATTTATCACTCCATGTTTAGAGTAAATGCTATGCCCCTCCAGCGTGGTGAAGAATTCATTCGTAAAATTCATAAAATAGGTAGGGCGGTCAAGACTTGGTAGAAATCTCCAAGAAACTTCCATGAGATCATGAATAAGATTTCTTTCGGTAATCTGTCCCTTTTTGATGATATCCATAAGTGAGGCGGCTTCTGCGGAGGTGAGGCGATCTAGATCGATGCTCACTTCTCCATAATAAGAAAGAATCCTTGAAGATTTTTTTTCATTATAAGTATGTTTGGAACTTGTAAGCTGAGGCAGAATAAATTCTTTCAGAGGTAAGGATTGCGCATGAGAAGTAGGCGATAACAAAACGAGCAATGATAAAACTAATAAAAATTTACCCACGACACCCAAAACATATACCCCATAAAACCTATATTATTACCCAAACGCATTTGCCCTAAAGATTTATACATGTCATTTTCATAACTTACGATGCATTTTTGCTTCTATGAAAAAAAGATAGGAAATAAGTTAAGCGACAGAGCTCTGGAAAAAGTGATGTCGATCGTACCTTTTAGATAATTGTATCTTTAGCTTTACTTTGTTGCTTTGGATAATCCAGATTGTAGTGAACGCCTCTTGATTCTTTGCGTTTCAGAGCGGATTTAACGGTTAAACTTGCAACCAAGGCAAGGTTTCTAAGCTCCAAAATATCCGTATGCATTTTAAAGTTCCAGTAATATTCCTTCACTTCACTCATCAGATTATCAAGGCGATGCTCGGCTCTTTCGAGACGCTTATTGGATCTTACAATTCCCACGTAATTCCACATGAGTCGTCTAATCTCTTCCCACATGTGCGTGATCATCACCATTTCATCTTTGTCTTCGTTGTGAGAATCTTTCCAATCTGCAGGCTCAAGTTCAGTCATGGGAAATTCATCCTTATGACTAATTATGTACTCACTCGAGTTGTGAGCGAAGGCCAAGCATTCTAGCAATGAATTAGAAGCCAAACGGTTTGCTCCATGAAGTCCGCTGCAGGAAGTTTCTCCGATAGCAAATAGCGCATTCAAATCTGTTTTTCCGTGTCGATCGATATGAACGCCACCGCAGAGATAGTGAGCAGCGGGCACCACCGGAATGGGATCCTTATCCATAAAGATTCCGTACTCAGCGCACTTTTGATAAATCACGGGGAATCTTTCCATCAAATATTCTTTTGGCTTATGAGTGATGTCGATATACACGCACTCTCGGCCCGACAATTTAATTTCGCTATCTATAGCGAGTGCTACGGCGTCTCTCGGAGCAAGAGATCCAAGTTTATGATATTTGGTCATAAACTTTTCACCTTTGTGCGTGATGAGTTCTCCGCCTTCACCACGAATTGCTTCGGTGATTAGAAAGTTTCTCGCGTCGGGGTGATAGAGGCACGTCGGATGGAATTGCATCATCTCTAAATTTGTAACTCTGCAACCTGCTCTATAAGCCATGGCGATTCCATCGCCCGTAGCGCCTTCCCAGTTGGAAGTGTAGAGATAAGTTTTTCCTGCCCCGCCAGAAGCCAAGCAAGTGGCCTTTGCAAGAATTTGTAGGACTTGCTTTTTATCATTATCAAAAATATAGGCGCCGATGCAGCGAGGAGGAGTGGTGAGGAGAGGATTTGTTTTTCGATCGACTAGAAGATCAATGGCAAAATGATTTTCTAAAATTTTAATGTTGGGATGTTTAGAAATTGTGTGCAGTAAAGATTTTTGAATCGCAGCCCCGGTGTAGTCCTTCACGTGCAGAATTCTTCTCTTGGAATGTCCGCCTTCGCGGGTTAGGTCGATGGATTTGTGATCTTCTTGGAGATCAAATTTTACGCCCCAGTCGATGAGATCTTGAATTCTCTCGGGAGCTTGTTCGATCACATTTCTTACGATGTCTTCACGGCAGAGTCCGCCGCCGGCATCGAGCGTGTCTTGAATGTGTTTATCAAAACTATCGCTCTCATCAAACACCGCTGCGATTCCACCTTGGGCCCAATTTGTATTGGTCTGATCGCTTTTTGTTTTCGAAAGAATTGTCACGTCACCATGCTTTGCCATTTTCAAAGCAAAGGCCAAACCTGCGAGGCCGGTTCCAACTACAAGGTAATCTGTTTTGATCGTCATAGCTCTGGGATAATGAGTCTTCTTGGGTGGATTATCAAATGAAAAATTACTTAATTTCTGAAATTTTCTGAGAATCTAAAGAAAATTGATAAGTCGCGCTTTTTGTTGATAACGATATATAATTTTTAATGGTGAGACCAGATTTTTGAAAATAGAAACAATACCTGCGAAAAGCGCACAAAGAGGTATGTTTGTCTTTAAGCTCTGCTAATAAATCCTTAGTGGGCGAGAAGCTAGAGTCTAAAAAGAATAGATTGTATTTTGCTAAGTAGGAATCATTTAAAAGGACGGCGAAGGAAAAGTGTGTCCATATAGAATCGAAGGTTAAAAAATTCGGTTCAATGCTCGAAGAATTTCTTTTTTTATAAGAGAGAGTTGCAGCTTCAATATTTTTTGATCCAGATTCACTGCTTGTGGCAATGTCGTGGATGAAGAGCTCTCGACCAAAGTGAGCGTACAAGTAATACATAAAGAAATATGAGACCAAATATCCTTGGGAATGGATTTGATAGTCTTCAATGTCGTTTGAAAGATGGTAGAACTTTAAATTCCTAAATTGGTTTTCAAAGCCTTCCGGCCATTGTCCGGCATATAGAGTTTGTATGAGATTTGCGAGGCCTTCTTGAATCCAGCGTTCTTCGTTGGGTTGATAAGCGTTTCGTAAAATGTGCGTGAGTTCGTGAATAAGAACAAGTTGGTACTCTACAGCGGATTTCATGTTGTCATGAACTTTGATGGTTTGATTTTCGTTATCGGTGTGATGAACAAAACCCAAATAGTTTTCAAGAGGTGTTAATTCGATCTTTATGGGATAGAGATTTCTATCAATAGGATCAGGGATGTATTTTGTTAGAAAGTTATATGCTCTTTGAGTTTTTTCTTCGAGGTCAGCTTTATTTACAAAGTATTTTGGCAGTGAAGCATAACTATAGTTAAAATCTCTAGCCTCAGAATGAGCTAGAGATTTTAACATGATTAAGGATACTAAAAAAAAATAGCTTCGAGCTTTAAGCATTTTTTATTATCTTTTTACATAAACTAAAGTGATGTCGCAGACATTTGGAAGATGATAGTTTTTTCTTTTTCCACCCCATTCTGTAGGTTTTTTTTCTGACCAAGGGCAATGTCCAGGAAGTCCATCTTTTTGCTGCGTGAATAAAACACCAGACAAAACACCAGGCGCAATTTCTCGATATTCATAATGGTAGCCATCGGTAGTGTCTATTCTGTCCGCACTGCCAGCATAACTTGTGATCATAGTACCGGTGTTCGATTGCGAAGGCAGATAGAATGAATTATTTAGGTCAACTCTGGGATAATATATTCCCTTATCATCATGATTATGGCATTGGATAATGTTCATATAGTTTTCATCAAAGTCATATGGAGTGCCCCAGGACGCAGCTGTAGTCATTTGTGGCTTAAGCATTATGTCCAATGCTTTCTGTGCGCTGAAGTGTTGAAAGTAAATGAGTGCAGTAGAATAAAGAATTGCATTTTCTGAATTGATTATCCTTAAGCCTGCATAGCAGCCGGTGTAATTTTGCAGTGGAACTCTTCTTCCTTCGGCCTCTTGCCAGCGTTGATAGATCCTTTCTTCGACGCTAAGGTTGTCGTTTTTATTAGACAGTATTTCTTGCACAGCAAGCGTCACGGTACCGTTCCCGGTGTTTTCTGCTTGAGCTCCTTGAGCAATAAGCAATACTGCCAAAGTAAGGTTAAATAGTTTGTTCATTAAAATCCTCCGATTTTTTAGAACCTTTCTGACTCAAAACGCTTTCGCTTTGGATAAAAGATTTGGTTATAGGTACTAAATTTAAATTTAAAGCATAAATTTTTTCATTTGTCTTACGGTGCTTAGAAAACATATCGTTGATCTCGTACATAAAGTTGCGAATCTTTGTTCTCAAGAAATCATACTCTTCTTTGCCGAGTGCTATGATGTTGGATTGGAACTCTCTTTCTTCGATAGGGAGCTGAAGGGCGCTGATGGATTTTTCGAGCACATCTTTGTGGTAGTTTTGAATGGCGAGGCTCCGAACATGAGTTGTAGTTTTGATAATTATTTCTGATGCCGAATAAGTCTGATCACCCAATTGAGTGACAAAACCCAAATCTACTAAGTTTTTAAGACACTCTTGAATGAGTTCTTTTTTTACTTCCAAGGTATTTGCAATCGAATCTACGTCTTTTTTAATGTGCCTCTGTCTCAGGAGCACCATCAATACCGGATGAATGTACTGACTGATGTATTTATACTCATCGATGATGCGCTCAAGTTTTTCGTTTTTAGGTTGAAGCTGAATGAAGGTTTCCCAATAATATTTTTTTGAATCCGTAGTCGTCGCCTGATTAAAAGCCACGAGGGTCGTAAAGGCTTGCGCTTCCAATTTGTTGAGCTCAAGTCCGTGAATAAAGCGCACGATCGCATCACTCGAAAGATTTCTTTTTCCAGTCAACGCCAATCGAAGATAACTGCGAGATTTAAAACCCGCTCGCTCCGCAAACGTCGCATGAGAAAAAGATCCTTGGGATTTTTTCCATGTGTAGAATTCTTTGAGGTACTCTCGAAAATCTATATATTTGAATATCGAGGGCTTATTGTTTTCTTCCATGAACGTTTTCTAAACAATTTCTTAAAATCACACAATGGCTAATTATGGAAACATTAGAAAACATTTAAACTTTAATAAATTTAAATACTTAAGATCAAAATAGAAAACACAAAATGCTGTAAAAAAGCCACTATAAGAAAACAAAAAGCCAAAATGCCCCTTTTGGTCTTCGATATTGTTAAAATTTCTTTCTCTCACTCCTCACGACTCAATAGATTCCATTTGGACGGGGCACCTGGTTTGCTTTATGTAGCGTTGGGTGTGGAGGTTGCTAAAGCAGGAGTGTTTTGGCGCTAGGAGATTGATATGGGAAGCAAATTATATTTTTGGATGTTGTTGGTAATCTTTCTTTCGTTAGGTTTTCTAATTCAAATACAAAAAGCTCATGCAATGACGGCAGCAGAAATTGAGCCGGGTATAGTAGAAATCTCGACGACAAATATTTATGGCTTTGAGGTTACAGATGTCTCTGAGAAAAAAATCAAAGACAAAACTTGGGTTTACTTCTGTATGGCGGAAAAAAAGCCTCGCAAAGCTCAGAAGAGCAAATGCTTCTATGGTCAAAAGCAGGACTTTGGTGATGTAAAAATTGGTCTTGTCCTCAATGGAATACAATATGGATTAAAAAATAGAATTCTAAATGCAAAGGGACTCGCCCCTTTTAGAAAGAATGCCTATTTCTACGCCGTAAAAGTCCTTCGCCCCCAGTACATCTCCGTAGCAAAATAAAAGGTGCTCCGCACCTTTTTGTGGCTATGATGCGTTATAGAACTGGACCATGTAATGATCATGCAAGCTTGCCTCCGGTAAATCCTTAAAAGTAGAATAATATTGGGGATTTAATCAGCTTTTAAGGAAGAGGGCTTCTAATGACCAATCCACTTAAAAATCAGTCAATTCGTCTAAAGATGTTCATCTTGGTCACGGCCGTGCTTTTGGGCTCAATCTTTGCCGTGCTTTGGAAAACTCGTCAGATTTTTTTTGAAGATAAATATGATTTCATCAGACAACTATCCAGTAAGCTTTCCTCTACGTCAGGAAGACTAGCGCAAGAAAGATTGAACGAACTTCAAAACAAGATGGCGCTTTTTGTTTCTACAAGAGAATCTCTTCAGAGAGTAAATTCAAAAGACTCCAATGTTCTCTTTGAGAGATTCGGTGAATTTTTAACCATGTCCGTGCAAAAACAATTGCCATCAAAAAATTGGGGTTCCCAGTGGACACTGACAAACAATCAGTCAAACTCAAAAAGTGACAAGCAATTCACCGAATCTTTTGCGGAAACAATTTTAAGAAGCATCAGTTATCAAACTCTGGGGACAGGGCAAATTAATTTGAGTAGATTCGAAGATCCAGATGGAAATCCTTTCTTTGCAGTATACTTCCTTGCAGATCTTAAGGAAGAAGGCAGTAAAGGTTCTGAACTCACAAGCTTAGTCGCTTTTATGAGGCCAACTTTTTTAAATGATATTGTTTTAGAATACAAAGGGGATTTGAACACTGTATTTCTCGTGGACCATAAAGGTTATATTTTTGCTCACCCCAATGAAGAGTTGATTGGACAATCACTCACAGATCATCCTGTGATTCGAGACATCGAGGGCGGAAGAGATACAGGGTCAGGTCAATTCGAAATGAAAGATGGCGAAGACATCATAGCGAACTACGGACCCATCGCTGGAACCAACCTTTATATCGTTGTGACGACGCCCGAAAAGCAAGCCTTTGTCGCGGCAAGAGACTTATTGATCACGGTTTTAACTTTCGGTATTGGCTTCTTGATTATAGGGTCCGTACTTTCATTCGCTCTTGCTTCAAGAATTACCAAGCCACTCAATGAATTAAAAGACATCACGAGCCTAATTGGTTCGGGAGATTTCAAAGTTCCGGTGAATGTAAAGTCCAACGACGAAGTCGGCGCTCTTGCGGCCAATATCGATAAGATGAGAAGTTCTCTGCTCGAGCGTGATGAACAGATCGAACATTCTAAGATGGCTCTCGTGCAAAGTGAAAAGATGTCGGCCTTTGGTCAGTTGAGTGCAGGTATTGCTCATGAAGTGAAGAACCCACTGGCAGGTATTTTGGGTCACGCTCAGTTGGGAAAATCGAAGAGTAAAGATCCTGATGTGACAAAGCATTTAGACATGATCGAGCGTGAAACAAGAAGAACAAAAGAAATTATCGAAAATCTTATGAAGTTCGCTAGAGCCGAAAAACCAGATCTTACTTCAACGGATCTTCATGAGTCTGTGAGCAGAGCTGTGGATCTTGCGGATCACCAAGTTTCTCTTCAAGGTGTAAAGATTGTAAAAGATTTCAGACCAGTTTCGCCAGTGAATGCCAATTCCAACCAGATTCAGCAAGTTCTTTTGAATTTAATGATGAATGCAACCCACGCGATGGAAACTTCAAAGGTAAAAACTCTTACCGTGAGCGTAGAAGATAAAAACGATATCGTGCAAATCAGAATCAAAGATTCTGGAGCGGGAATGAGCCCTGAAGTGCAAAAGAGAATCTTTGAGCCGTTCTTTACCACTAAACCTGCCGGCAAGGGAACGGGGCTTGGACTTTCCGTTTCCATCGGTATCGTTCAAGACCACAAGGGAAAAATCTACGTTGAATCTAAAGTAGGAGAAGGCACAACATTCTTTATTGATATTCCAAAGATGGGTTCAGCCGCTGCGAATGCGCCGGCAACTCAAGCGCCACAAAAAGTAACGCCTTCACCAATGGTAAGGGCATCATCTGCATCTGGTCCGAAATTCCCAGAGTTTTCAACAAAAATTGAAAATCCTCTCGATAGCCAAGTTCAAAGAGATTATTTGAAAGAATCTTCAAGCTCAAGAGAAACGGGAAGGTCGATCGCTGACTTAAAGCGTGAGGCCTCTGAGATTCTTCGCCAAGAATCAGAAATCATTCAGCCAGCAGAAGCCAAGTTAGAACAAAGTAAAACAGAACAGGGCAAGCTACAGCAGAAAATAGAAAATATGAAAAAAGATATTTTAAATACTGAAACGGAAATTAAAAACAATTTTAACTCTTCGGAGAAAAAGGGTGATGATTTTCAGGTCAGTATTAGGAAACCAAAACTTAAGGCATAAGTAAAAGCATACTACATTAGGACACGACACCTTGGAAATTGCTAAGTACAGAAAAGATTTTTTAATCTACGTCGTCGATGACGAGATCAGTATCACAGAGGTTCTCAATGAGGCTCTCAAGGATGCTGGATATCAGGTGGAAACATTTCCATCTGCCGATGCTGCCTTTGCAAGAGTGAAAGAAAATCCTCCTCATGTCGTAATCAGTGATATTCGTATGCCCGGAATGACTGGAATCGAACTTTTGGAAAACATTAGAAAGATTTCTCAAGATATCCAATTCATCATCATGACCTCTCATGCCTCTTTGGAAACTGCGCTCGATGCGATGAGGTTGGGTGCATACGATTATATCCATAAGCCTTTTGAGCAATTGGATGACGTGATCAAGACCATTGATAGAACTGTAGAAAAACTTTTCCTCCAGTATCAAAACGAACAATTACTAGAAGAGCTTGCGGAAAAAAATAAAACTCTCTCTGGCATGAACATAAAAATTTCTCAAGAAAAAGAAGAGGTCATTAAGATCAATAGTCTTATGACCCAGATGTCCAGATCCAAAGATTTAGACAATGTGATTCAAAATTATTTGGATCACGTATCAGGACTTATAAATAATAAGCCTGCGATTTTTTTGACACTTGTTTCTTCACATATGTCGTTGGTAGTTACGCAAAGTGCGCAGATCAATAAAGATACGCTTAAGAATATTGGCATTCCTTTAAAAGATTTAGACTCAAAAGTTTATTTAGAAAAGTTAATGAATCCAATGTCCCTTGATGGCTTGCACATCATGATGAAAGATTTTTTTAAGGTCTCAGAATACTTTGCTATTCCTATAGAAGATGAAGCCACCGTGGGCGGAGTGGTGGTTGTTTTTGATGCGATGAAAGATGCTTCCGTGCGTAGACTTTTTGATAGCTTCACACAAATTTTTAAAGTTTCTTACATGAATACAAAAATGCAAAAGCGCATTCACGATATGGCCATCAAAGATCCTCTGACTGGATTATTTAACCGTAGATATTTTAATGAGAAACTTGAAGAAGAATTAAGCAGATCAAGAAGAACACAGATGCCTGTGTCACTCATCTATATGGACATCGATCATTTTAAAAAGTACAACGATCAAAACGGTCATCCTATGGGGGACGTTTTGCTCAAAATGTATGCGCAAGTTTTGCGCCAAACAAGTCGTAAGAATGATATTGTTTGTCGTATCGGTGGCGAAGAATTTGTAATTATTCTTCCGCATACAGATAAAATAGGTGCGGCGATCAAAGCCGAGAAACTGAGAAGAGTGGTGGAGTCGACCCCATTTCCTCATGGGGAAAAACAACCCTTAGGAAAAGTTTCAGCAAGTATGGGAGTTTCAGAGTATCCTGCCCATGCCCATGACGGCGAAGGGCTTGTAAAAGCTGCCGATGAAGCACTCTATCAAGTGAAGAGCACATCGCGGAACAAAGTATGTTTGGCAACGGTGCCGGCAGATTTTGTACAGGATTTTGAGCCAATTAAAGTTCAACCATTTGAAGCAAAAAAGCAAAGACCATGAGGCTATGAGACCAACTAGAGCAGAAATAAATTTAAATGTACTCAGAGAAAATGTAAGAACCCTTAAAAAAGTTCATAAAGGGCGAGGCTTCTTTTGTCCAATGGTTAAGGCCAATGCCTATGGCCATGGTGATGTGGAAGTGACAAACGCTCTGGTCAAAGAAGGTATAGAGAGAGTGGGCGTAATTCTTACGGAAGAAGGAATTCGTTTAAGAGAAAAAAATGCTGGCGAAGGAAAGAGTCCGCAAATCTTAGTGTTTGGTTTTTTTGATCAACCATCGCTCAAAGAATGTTTCAATCATGATTTAACTCCAGTGATTGGAAATTTTGATTCTCTTGGTCATTTACCGAAAGATAGAAAAATCAAGATTCATTTGAAATTCAATACAGGCATGGCAAGGCTGGGATTTTCAGCAAGCGATGCTGCTAAAGTTTTGGACTTTGTTAATTCTCATAAAAATATCGAGCTCGAAGGAATTTGTACACACTTTGCGAATGGCGACGATGCCATCTCTCCAGATGGAATGACCCAAGCTCAAATGAGAATTTTTTCTGGCATTGAGAAAATGTTCGAAGGAAAATTTAAATATTCTCATTGTTTAAATAGTGGTGCGCTAATTTCTAATTTCCAAGGTTTAGAAGACTATCATAAAAATAAAAATTACCTCGGAGCAAGACCAGGTATTGCTCTCTACGGATATCCTCCAAAAATTTCAGATATGGCCGATGATATTCGACCGGTGATGAGTGTTCATACTTCCATCGTGCAGGTGAGAAATATCAATAAAGGAGAAACAGTTTCTTACGGTGGAACTTGGAAAGCGCAAAGAGATTCTTTGGTGGCCACACTTTGCATCGGTTATGGAGACGGGTATCCCAGACATTTTTCTAATAACTCTTCTATGCTTTTCAGAGGAGAAAGAGTTCCTGTGATCGGAAGAGTTTGCATGGACTATACAATCATTGATCTCACGGAATTCAAAAATAAACCTGAAATTAAAATGGGTGAAGAAGTTACCGTTTGGGGTTATCAAGGCAAGCAAAAATTAAGTGCTGAAGAACTTGCCCAGAACATCAATACTATTTCCTACGAGCTCATCACGAGATTGGGCCCACGAGTACCGAGGGTCTATGTCTGAAGAAATGTATTCTGAACTTCGTAAGAGCAGATTGCAAAGGATGATGTATTCTTTTCTGGACACTTATGTTTTGGAAATGGGAAGAATCGGTTTGTACTTTGGACAATCTGTGAGCTGGTGGTTCAAGCGGCCCTTTCGTTTCACAGAATTATTTCAGCACATAGAATTTGTTGGAAACAAATCTTTGGTTATTATTTTCTTAACAGGATTATTTACCGGTCTCGTATTTGCTTTTCAAGCTTGGGTGGGTTTGTCGATTGTCAATGCAGACAATTTGATTGGTCCCATGACAGGATTAGCGGTGACAAGAGAATTGGGTCCGGTACTTACGGGCTTGATCATTTCGGCACGAGCAGGTGGCGCTATGGCAGCTCGCCTGGGCACCATGAGAGTGACAGAGCAGATTGATGCGCTTGAAGTGATGGGAGTGGATGCAAAAAACTATTTGGTTGCTCCTAGAATTTTGGCTTCACTGATTTCAACCCCACTGCTTTGTGCATTTTTTGATTTTGTAGCATTAATTGGTGGGTATGTGTTGGCAGTTTATATTTTGAATTTAGACGCAGCCATTTTTATTGAGAAAACAAGATTTTTTGTAGATCCAAGAGACATCAATGAAGGTTTGGTTAAGGCTGCAGTTTTTGGAATTTTCTTCTCTACGATTTGCACTTACAAAGGTTACAATACCAAAGGTGGCGCAAAAGGTGTGGGCGATGCCACGAACCACGGTGTAGTGACAAGTATGGTATCTATCATTATCTTGGATTATTTTTTAACAAAAATGATGACGATGATCTTGGGGATGAATCCAGTATGAGTCGCAGTCAATTTAGAGGAGAGAATGCCATCCGCGTAAAAAAATTAGTGAAAAGTTTTGATGGAAAAGAAGAAGTTCTAAAAGGAATTGATCTTGATATTCCTCGAGGGAAAATCACTTTCATCATCGGATTCTCAGGAACAGGAAAAAGCGTTCTTCTGAAACATCTTTTGGGTGTGTTCAAGCCTTCGAGCGGAAGTGTAGAGGTTTTAGGCAAAGATCTTGCGGAGCTCTCTCATGATCAAACCATTGAAGTGAGAAAAAACTTTGGTGTACTTTTTCAAGGCGCAGCACTCTTTGATGATCAAACAGTTTTAGAAAATGTTCGCTTTCCTCTCGATGAACATCGAAGAGATTTAAAAAAGCCAGAGAGACAAGAACTTGCCGCCACTCGACTTAAGTTGGTGGGAATTGAAGAAAAACATTTTCATAAACTGCCAGGACAGATCAGTGGTGGAATGCAAAAACGTGTGGGATTGGCTAGAGCCATAGCCCTAAATCCAGAAATCTTATTATACGATGAACCTACGACAGGTTTAGACCCAATTTTGACAGAAATGGTGGATAATCTCATTATAGAGACGCACAAATACCAAGAGGGCGTAACCAGTATTATTGTGTCTCACGATTTGACCGCTGCATTCCGATTAGCTGATTATATCGCGATGTTAGATAGCGGTAAGGTGTTATTATTTGGGACTCCACAAGTGTTCCTGGATTCAGATAATAAATTGGTGAGAAAGTTTGTCGACAAAGGGATTCATCGTAAGTGAACTTGCTCAAAACAGCAGAATTTAAAGTTGGCCTACTTGTGATAGGCATCCTCGGACTGATTGGTTACATGACCATCGGTGTGAGCGAAGATCCATCGTATCTTGGAAGATCTAAGACCCATTGGTTTTTGATCGACAATGCTTCGGGTCTTATCAAAAATAGCGCTGTCAAAATGGCCGGCATTAACGTGGGCGTCATCAAAGATATCAAATTGCAAGCGGGCAAGGCGCGTTTAGATATCACTATCGATCCCGAAGTTGTTCTTACAGAAAAAGCAAAAATTGAAATCAGAGCTCAAGGTATTTTGGGAGACAGATACGTAGAAATCGTAATGGATACGAGTGGTGCACCAGAGCTTGCAGACGGTGGGCAGATTATGGAAGTGATCGACAAAGGTTCTCTCGATGCCGTGATGAATCAGGTGAGCACTTTGACAAGTTCACTGAGCACAATTTCAGAAACACTCAAAGAAGCAATGACTGGCGATGGAGATGATAAATCTCCAGTAGGCAGAATCATTTCTAATCTTGAAACCTTAACTGGCGATATCGCAGAAATTACAAGCGAGAAAAAAGACGAAGTAAAAGACGTGATCGATAATCTTCATGATGTGACTGGAGAGATCAAAGCTTTGATCGACGATCCATCGGAGGAAGGTTTCAAGGCCTCATTTGCAAAACTTAACCGTGGCTTGGCAAGAGTAGATACCATCACCAAAAACTTTGAAGAAGTGAGCGATAAATTAAATTCTGGCAAAGGAACTCTTGGTAAACTCATTAACGATGAAAAAACGGTGGATGAGTTGAATACGGCGATAGCTGGTGTGAATGAGTTTATAGGAACGGCAAGTAAAACTCAGATGAGCTTTGATTTTCATACAGAATATCTCTCTGACGCTGAAGCGGCAAAAACCTACGTTGGGGTGAGAATCCAACCCGGCCTAGATCGTTTTTATGAGCTCGGAGTGATTGATGATCCTAAAGGTAAGATTGAACGTGAAATTCGCGACACATCAAATAACGGTGGCCCAGTCAACTCTGAGGACATGACAATTACATATAAAAATAAAGTGAAATTTACTGCATTGTTTGCTAAAAACTTCTATGACTTTACCGTGAAAGCCGGTCTCATGGAAAACACTGGCGGCGTTGGTTTTGAGTACAACCTCATTCCTAGAAAACTCAGACTCTCGTTTGATGTTTTTGATTTTGCTGCGGAACAGCCTCATTTGAGAGCGGGTTTAAGATATAATATACTTCACGGTATATACGTCGTTGCCGGTGGTGATGACTTCGCCGATTCAGACGAAGCATCAGGTTACCTCGGCGCAGGTATTGACCTGACTAACGATGATTTAAAACTTTTACTTTCAAAGGTGTCTTTCTAAAAACCATAACTAGAAAGACAGTATAAATTATGTTCAAAAATGCTCTTGTCAGTGTTTCGGATAAAACCGGATTGAAGGAATTTTTAAAGCCACTCGTGGATCTTGGTTTGCGAGTTGTCTCTACAGGCGGCACGGCCAAATATCTCAAAGAAAATGGAATCAAAGTCACCGAAGTGAGTGAGCAGACGGGATTTCCGGAAGTGATGGACGGAAGAGTGAGAACTCTTCATCCGAAAATTCATATGGCTTTGCTGGCTAGACAAGAAAATGCAGAAGATATGAATTTACTCAAAGAATATTCTCTTGAGCCCTTCGATCTTGTTATTGGCAATTTGTATCCTTTTTCTCAGCATAAAGATTTGGATTTATCAGAGAGAGAATTGTCAGAGTACATTGATATCGGAGGCCCAGCTTTATTGAGAGCTGCTGCGAAAAACTATGAACACACAACGGTGATTTGCGATACGAACGATTACAAATGGATTTCGGCTCAAGGAAACACCAATCGCGATCAAAGGAAAATTCTCGCCAGTAAACTCTTTAGCCATATCTCTGGATATGATTCTATGGTGGCAAATCATTTGGCTGCGGATTCATTCTCATTCGATGAAACCACATTCTCAGCACAGCTCGTGCAAAAGCTCAGATACGGGGAAAATCCACAACAGCAAGCTCTCTGGTTAAAGATGAAGGATGCGAAATACGGTCTTCACAATTCCAAGATCCTTCAAGGAAAAGAGCTTTCGTACAATAATCTTTTAGATTTGGATGCGACTCTGGATTTGGCTGTTCTATTTGATAGGCCAACATGTATAGCTGTGAAACATAATAATCCTTGTGGAGTTTCTTCAGGTACAAATATCCTTGAGGCGACACAAAAAGCCTTGAAAGCAGATCCTATCAGTGTGTTTGGGGGAATTATTGCCCTTAATGAAACTGTAAATGAAGCGACAGCGCATGAGCTTTCAAAAATATTTCTAGAGTGCGTGATCGCGCCGAAGTTTGATTCACAAGCTTTAAAAATTCTAGAAACAAAGAAAAACTTAAGACTTTTAGAATACGATTTTAATCTTCACAAAAAAGAATCACTCATAAGATCTGTCTCTGGTGGATTCCTTCTTCAATCTCCTGATATCGTGAGTCTAGAGTGGGATAAAAATTGGCGAATTTATGGTGAAGAGCCTTCACAAGATATCAAAAAAGATTTACTATTTGCTTGGAAGGTTTGTTCGGCATTGAAAAGTAATGCCATTGCGATAGTGGAAAATGAACTGAGCTTAGGTCTGGGCATGGGGCAAGTGAGTCGAATTGATAGTGTTCATCATGCGATTGATAGAATGAAGGAATACCATTCTTCTCACAAAAGACCGGTGTTGGCGTCAGATGCATTTTTTCCGTTTGAAGATTCCATTCAAATCGCAGCACAAAATGGAATCCACTGGGTGATACAACCTGGTGGTTCTGTTAAAGACGAACAGGTCATTGAAGCGGCAAAAAAGCTCGGAGTGAATATGATATTCACGGGAGTAAGACACTTTAGACATTAAAGTTAGGCGACAAAAGCTCTAAGGAATGAATGCAAGGAAGCAACAATAGAGAATGGCTCATCAAGTCTTCGGGTGAAATCAAAGGGCCATATACATTCGAAGAAGTCGCACGTGGAATTATTTCTAAGGAATTTATTCTAGTTGATGAAATTTCAAAAAGCTTCAATCGTTGGAAATACCTCAGAGAAGAAGAAGAGTTTGAAAGAGTCATCACCGAACACAAGAATAAAGAATATCTAAAGAATGAAAAAACTTTCACCAATAGTGAAACAGATTCATTGACTGAGGATCTCAGTAAACAGGTATTGAATTTTGGAGGAGAAAAAATTCTTTCCAATGTGACTGAACATCTAAAAGATAATGAAGAGGCAAGGATTACTCAGCTTAAGGCAAAAGAAACAGAAAAGAAATTTGAAGAAATCCATGTTAAAAATTATGCATTGGAAGAAGATCTTAGAAAACAGGCTTCGGACAAAAGTTCTTTTTTCAGAATCTTTATTCTTCTTTTGGTGATTGGTTCAGGGGCAGCATTTTACTATCTCAATAAAAAAGAAAAGGTTCTAAGCTACGATGACCTAAAGAAAATGGCCTACGATAATATGAGTTACGGAAATTTTGAAGATGCAAAATTTTATCTAGAAAAAGCCTTAGCCGTGAACAGCACCAACGAAGAGTTAAAGTATTTACTCTCTTATGTGAGTGTGGAGTTAGACGACACAGTCACGGCACAAAGATTGGTTTCGGATTTGAGTAATACAGTAAAAGATAAAAAAATGAAATCTCAGATTTTTAATCTCTCAGGTATTATGCAACTCAAAAATTTTAATCTCGAAGAGGCTAAAAAAAACTTTGATACATCTCTTAACAACAATCCAAAATTTGCCGCTGCTTTTTTCAATAAAGGCGTAGCTTTTTATCTAGACAATAAATTTGATCTTGCCTACCAAAATTTTACACAAAGCTTAGTAAATGGTGGCTTGGACGGCAGTATTCTTTTGAGCATGGCAGAGATGAGTGCAAAAAACGGAACCGAAGCTAAATCCAACGCTGCCATAAAAAAACAAGTAGAAGACATCATAAATTTAGTGACAAGGCAGAGTCAGAATCTCTTTGCATACAAACAGGAACTAAAAATAGCGGCAGCTTATCTCCATTTTATTATGGAGGAGAAGCAGTCTATGGAAAAACTTTTAGAGGACGCTGTAAATGTGGATCCCTTCTTAACATCAGATCATGTCCTTGATGTGGCCTTCTATAAAGGCTTGGTGACTTGGGATCGCATGGTGATGTGGATTAAAAAAATGAAAGATGCATATCCTAAGAATGAAAATTTAAGATCTCTTTATGGATACGCTCTCTTCAAAGGTTCGGAGAAACTCAAAGGAAAGGATATCCTTGAGGGACTTCTCAAATCCGATTATTCAAATACATCGAATCAAATTCTTTTGTCTTATGCTCTTATGACCTTAAAAAGAGACGATGATGCAAAGGCAACTCTTGCGCCAATAATGCACCATCGTGATAAAAGTCTTTCGTTTGTTCTCATGGGAAGAATATGTCTGATCAAGAAAGATTTTCCCTGTGCAGACTTGAATTATAGTGAAGCCTTAAGAATTGATAAGGACAGTCTTCCTGCGATGGCCGGACTTGCGCAGACCTACTACGAGCTTAAGGACCTAAATAAATCAAGAAATTTAGCTGCACGAGCTTACAAGATGTCGCCGGTATACAAACCCATTTTGAGCCTAAAAAGAAAACTAGAAATAGCCAGCAAAGAATAAGAGGAAAGTATGAAAATCTTAAAAATAGTGAGTTTGGGTTTTTTCTTGTTGTTCTCTATTTCTTGTGAAAAAGAAAAAGCTCAAAAGAAAAGTGATTTTGAAATTGTAAATCAAACGGATGCAAAGTTTGATATCGTTTTTACGCAAGAACTTTGGGATGAGATTTTAAGGAAAGCTCCTCTTACGGTGGATACGAAAAAAAACACTTATGAGTTATTTGAATCTTTGTCTACACAAGTTGAAGTTGTGGATGGCCCGAAAGAAGTTTTAAACGGGAAAAACTATCGTTTTGACTTCAAAGATTTTGGCGGTGAAATCAACTGGAACAATTACCTCAATCGCGAGGCGGTTGGTAATTTTAAAATCTACTTTAATTTTCCAGCTCTCAGCGAAGAAAGCGATATGCGGGTTTATTATATGAGCTGGTCTAAGCAGAGTTCAAAAGATGATGAAGTTTTTGGAAACGGATGTGGTTATTTCTATGACGTTACTGGCTATTTTAAGAAGGAAGTATTTAAAAAAGGCTTACTGCTTCATACAAGCAATTACAGGTATTTAGATTTAGCTGCGGGTCGTTTTTATTTTGTTAATTACACAAAAGAAAAAATTCAACTTGCCCAAGTTACCCTCACAGATTCAAGCTTAGACAACAGATTATGCGCTGACCGTTTATAGATACCCGGGAGAAAATATGAAAGAATTAGTTGCCGTGAATGGTGAGATTTATAAACCTGGTGATGCTAAGATCAGTGTTTTTGATAGAGGCTTTTTATTTGGTGATGCCATATACGAAGTGACGAGATCTTATGGAAGAATTTTTTTTCAAATTGAAGCTCATATTGAAAGACTCTACCGATCTGCCAAGTGGATCGATATGGATCTTGCTAAAACCCAAAGCGAAATGATCAGGCACATCTACGATATCTACAAAAAAATAGATTGCGAAGATGTATACATGAGAATCCAAATCTCTCGCGGTGATGGGCCTATTGGCATGAGCAAGAATATGGTGAAAAAACCCAATGAGGTGATCATTATTTATCCCTTTGTACAAATTGATAAAAAGTATTTTGATGAAGGCGCAAAGATTTTTGTTACCGAAAGATTAAGAAATGCCAAGAAAGCCCTCGATCCAAACATTAAATCTGGGAATTATTTGAACAATGTGTTGGCCTACAATGAAGGTGAAAAAGAAGGTGCTTTCGAAACTTTTATGGTGAATTCGCAAGGTCATGTGACGGAAGGTACAACTTCCAATATTTTTATGGTGAAAAACAATACGCTCATTACGCCACCTGCAAATTACGACATTTTGGTGGGAATTACCCGCGGAATTGTTATGGAAATAGCTGAGAACATTGGCCTAAAGGTAGAAGAAAAGGGATTTGATCTTAAAACTCTCCAAAGCGCAGACGAAGTATTCCTGACCTCTTCGACTAGAGAAATAGTTCCAGTCAAAGATGTGAATGGCAAAACTTTCAAAGTAGGGCAATTTGAGAAGACAAGAAAGCTAATTGAAGGTTATAAGGCCTATACAAGTCGATATTTGGAAAACGCGAAAAAAGAACATCCCTGGAGATAATTTTTGGAAAAAATTTACGTCAAAGATTTAAAACCTTCACAAGCTATTAAATGTACATTTTTAGTGAAGGATAAGAACTTAGGAACAGACAAGAAAGGCCATTCTTTTTTAAGTCTAGTGCTTTCAGATAAAACTGGCCAAGTGGACGCAAGAGTTTTTGGTCAAGCAGAAGAAATGAATGAACTGTTTGAAGTGGATGATTTTGTTTTTGTAAAGGCTACAGTTCAAAAATTTCAAAATCGTAATCAACTTGTCATTCAGAATATCGAAGCGATGAGCCCAACCTCGGTACAGATTGCCGATTTTTTGCCCACTACCAAAAACAACATCGAAGAAATGTTCTCGGACCTTATCAAGATTTCCCAAGAGGTTAGAAACCCATTCATCAAAGATCTAATTTTAAACACTCTAAACGATTCTGAAATTCAGCCACTCATCAAAAAGTGCCCGGCAGCAAAATCTGTGCATCACGCCTACATTGGAGGATTGCTAGAGCATACTCTTTCAATTTGTAATGTGATGAAATTGATATCGCAGAATTATAAAGAACTGGATTTAGATCTTTTGATTTTTGGAGCTATCTTTCATGACATTGGGAAGGTGTGGGAGCTTTCGTTTGATACGTACATTGGTTACACGGACGTAGGAAGATTGGTTGGCCATATTCCTCTCGGCAGCGAGCTTGTCGAGAGAAAGGCAAAAGAAATTCCTAATTTCCCTGTGGAATTAAAAAATGTATGCAAGCATCTAGTGCTCACTCACCATGGTAAATTAGAATATGGATCCCCTAAGAGACCAAAATTCTTAGAGGCTATGGTGGTGGGTATGATTGACGAGTTGGACAGCCGTATCAATTCGATGATGACCTACATGAACGCTCAAATGAGTGAGAGCAACCCCGAGCAAAAATGGTCCAGCTACAATTCCATGTATGATCGCTACTTTTATCTTGATGTGCTTAAGCAGCAAAAGGCTAAAGTCGAAAAATGAAATTTTTAAAAGACTTCGCCAAATCAATATGGAAGAAGTCCAACGAAGATCTTCTCTTCACGCATGCGGCAGCGTTGACTTATTATTCGTTTATTTATTTTGTACCGATCTTGGCTCTTTTCTATTTTTTCTTTGATTACTTCAATGGATTTGAACAGATTAAAGCTTCGATACAAAGTTTCGTAGGAGTCTATCTCGCGCCTCAACTTGCAGAGACGATTTTGTCATACGTGCAAACAATTCAAGATAGAGTTTCGGTAGAGGCCATTGGTATTTTTGGATTGATCGGTTTTTTAGTTTCGAGTTTTTTGATGCTCTATCAAATTGAATTTTCTTTCAATGCCATGTTGGGTAGCAATCATCCTGAGCATAGAATTAAAAGGATGATTAAATATGTGATTCTAATGACTTTAGGACCAATTTTTATTGGTCTTTCTATTCTTGCACAGCGATCGGTTTATAAAATCACGGACGGCCACGTTGAGATCACGGCACTTTCAGTTCTTGTTTCTATTTTACCTTTGGTAACAACATTGATTTTTATTACGACAATGTACAGGTGGGTTTCTGCAATTCGATTGACTTGGAAGACCTGCATGAAGGCAGGTGCATTTGCTGGAATTGGGATTGAAGTTGTTAAGCAACTTTACGCCTATTACGTCGTATACTCTTTGAAGGGTAGTCCCTACGGTGCAATGGCTGTGCTGCCACTATTTTTAATTTGGATCAATACCATTTGGACAATCACTTTGCTTGGGGGGCAGATCTGTTGTTATTTGAATGCTAGGGAATCAAAGGTTTTTTAATCTACTTTTAGTGTTGCAGGGATTCCTGTAACAATCACACCACTAGGAACATCACGAGTCACTACAGAGTTTGCGCCCACGACAGAGCTGTCACCGATCGTAATATTTCCTAAAATTTTTGCGCCTGCTCCGATAATCACTTTGTTTCCGATAGTTGGGTGTCTCTTTTTATCTTCAAAATTTTTTCCACCGAGAGTAACTCCGTGAAAGATCAAGCAATCATCACCGACGATTGCGGTTTCGCCAATCACAACGCCCATGCCATGATCGATCACGACTCTTTTGCCTAGGCGAGCGCCTGGATGAATTTCGATCCCTGTTAAGAGTCTTCCGATTTCTGAAACGAGCCTTGCCAGGATATAAAGTTTAGCCTGATATAGTGGATGAGCAATTCTATGAAAGCCTATAGCTTTTACGCCAGGATAACAAATAAACACTTCGAGCAAGGATTTGGCTGCGGGGTCATAATTTTTGTACGCTCTTAAGAACTCAAACATGGGCCTAAGTTATAGAAATATTATCTAAAGATCAACGAATTAGCTTGAGTCTTATATTCTTTTTGAACCCGAATATATTGATCTTTGTTTGCTGAATGTGCTAACTAAGTGTCTATGTTAGAGACTCAAACGAAAACCCCTAAAAATAATGCCACGGTGGATAGTGATAAATCAAATCTAGAGAAGCTGGAGAAGCGTATCTTTAGAAAGGTCGGCACAGCTATATCTGATTTCAATATGATCGAAGAGGGTGACCGCATTTTGGTGGCAGTTTCGGGTGGTAAAGATTCGTGGGTTTTGCTTCATGTTTTAAATGAACTGAAGAAAAGAGCTCCTATTCATTTTGATTTGATTGTCGTAAACATTGACCAAGGCTATGCAGGATTCAGGCAAGATCTTATCGATGATTTCTTGGAAACTAAGGACATCAAGAGAGACATGCAGTATTTTGATATTGCAACTCTACTTGATGAAAAAATGAAGGATGGATCTGTTCCATGTTCTCTTTGCGCAAGATTAAGAAGAGGCGCACTTTCTGGAGCTGCTAAAAAATTAGAATGCAATAAAATTGCTCTTGGTCATCATTTGGATGATTTTATTGAGACCTTGCTTTTGAACGAATTTTTCTCTGGTCGGGTAGCAACTATGGCTCCAGTTCTTCAGCCAGAAGAAAGTCCAGAGCGTGTAATTCGTCCTCTGGTCTATGTGCCCGAGAGCGACATTATTGAATTTGCAAAGTCTGAAGGATTTCCGATTGTGTGCTGTCAATGTCCACTGATGTGTGGGGAGAACACGCATATTGATCATAAGAGACGTTACATCAAGACGCTGCTAAAGACCTTGCAGAAAGATATTCCAGAAATCAAGAATTCACTCATCGCCTCCATGGGCCGCGTACAACCTAGCCATATGTTAGATAGAGATATTTGGGATTTCACAAAAATGGAGAAGAAGTAATGCTATATGTAGTTGCTCTTCCCATCGGAAATCTCGAGGATATCACATTGAGGGCTCTCAAGCTCTTGCGAGAGGCCGACGTGATCATCGGGGAAGAACGCAAAGAACTCATTCCCATGCTAAAACATTTCGAAGTAGATTTTCATTCTAAGACTTTAGAGTTCTTAAATGAGCATTCGGATAAAGAAGACCTTCAGCATTTGAAAGGTCTTTGCAAAGATAAGAATGTCGTTCTGGTTTCAGATTGTGGAACACCGGTGTTTTGTGATCCCGGCGCTCACTTGATTTCACTTTGCAGAAAAGAAAAGATTTCAGTGATTTCTGCACCTGGTGCTTCAAGTTTGATGACTCTTTTGAGTTTGTCTTCAGAAAAACTTTTAAAATTTCAATTTGTTGGATTCTTGCCTCGCGAAAAAGAAGATCGCCAAAGAGAAATTGCAAAACTTAAAAATATCAAAGAAAGCTTTATCGTGATGGATACGCCTTATCGCTTAAAGGCCACCATCGATCAATTGGCTCAAGCGATGTCTGGTCGTAGAGCGCTTTTGGGTTGCGATCTCACTCAAAGCAACGAGCTTGTAATTGAAGACACGCTCTCCAAAATCAACGCTCAGCTTGGTGACGAAAAAAGAGAGTTTATTCTTTTAGTTTACTGATCTTATTTAAAATATCTATTTTAATTTTATCAGTAGCAGATTTATTGAATTTAGAATTCATTAAATGCTTAAAACTATTTTGTAATGTGATTATATGCTTGTAATATCTTTGACACATTTTACACAAAGCCAAGTGAAGTTTTATTTCTATTTTCTTTATAATTCCAATATCTTCAGATGAACTAATTTTTTTTGTTACTTCTCGACAAGTCATCATATTACTACTGCCTTTTTTTCAATGCACTCTCGGAGTCTATTTCTGGCTCTATACAAGAGTACATTTAGGTTAGTCTCAGTAATCTCTAAAATCTTACAAATATCCTTAGAGCATTCTTCATCAATTTCTCTCATAGCAAAAGCCATACGCTGAATGTCCGGAAGCTTTTCTAAGCAATTCTCGATTTCTTCTTTAGTATTGGCTGTGAGAAGAAAACTTTCAGGGTCAATTGGTGATTGAATCCAATGGCCAGTATTATCGAACCTATTGTTCATGTGATTATCAATTGGGTCGTTTTTATCCATTTTTTGTTTATTTCTAAATTGATCGTGAATTTTATTGTATAAAATTCCAAATAGATAAGTTTGTACTTTAGATCGAGCTTCAAACTTATGAGCAACATCGAGAAATGTTAACCATGTGGATTGTGTACAGTCGGCTGCGGCCTCTTCATTGAGTCCCATGCCCAGGCAGCATCGATAGAGTTTGTCTGTATAAGCTTCTACCAGTTGGCTTAGAGCTAAAGGATCTTTAGCTCTAATTTTTAAAATAAAAATTTCGGTAGAAAATACATCTGACATTATTTATTTTTTTCGAAAAAGAATTTGATCTAAAGAAAAAGCTCCGGAACCCAATGTAAATACACAGAGGATAATGACGGCATACAATGCTGGACTAAGTTCTGATAATGCATAAATCGAAGTCACGTCCTCTTTATGTGCAGTGAGAACGGCAACAACCATAATACAAAAAAGTGGTATGCAAGATAATCTCGTAAAAAAACCTACAAGAACAAAAATTCCAAAAATAACTTCACTGAAGGCGGCCAGGGGAGCTTGAATTGTTGCTAATGGAATATTGAGAGATTTAAAGTATTCAATCGTTTTGCCTAAGTTTTGCAATTTGCCCCACCCTGCAGGGATAAATACCGTAGCGATGAAAAGGCGTGGAATTAATTTTAAAACTGGATCTAATATAAAAGATAAGCTTTGGACTTTACTATCAACTCTACTAAAAAAACCCACAGATATCTCCTCGTATATTTAATTGCTCCACAGAGTGAGCGTTATTTTTGAATGCCGACAATCAATCCACGACTGGAGAGCATTGCGAATATCCTAAATAATTCTTCTGGACTACTAATCCTTTCAACAATTTTAGAAATATTCAAGCCTTCAAGTATCATATCTATAATTTTATAACTATTGAGATCAATTTTATCAGTAGTCACTTCGCTATCTGCGCGATATAGAAGGTAGAGGTGATCACCCTTTATGGCCAACTGTACTGCTGGATGGAGTTCCATTTTTAAAGTTAGTATCTCTTCTTCTGAATATTGCGACAATGTGGATATATCAACAGGAATTTTGTGATGGGCGGCAAATGTAATGCATTTCTTCCATTCAAAATTTGCAGACTCATAAAGGTCCCTTTCATTTTTAACATCAAAAAAGAGGGGGAAGCTCTGGCTGTATTCACCGAGATTATTGAATTTTGAAGGATTTTCTTTAAGGAATTTTCTAAGCTGACTTCTTAGGTCTCCCTTAGTTTTTTTAATCAATTCAAAAGTTTCAGGAAAATCTTCTTCAAGAGACTCTTCGATGCGCAGGAAGTAAGCATTTTGATAAACTTTCAACCTTTGAAGTTTAGAGAACTGTGCTGTCTCTCTAAGAGGTAGAGAGTTTAAAAACTCAGGCTCAAAATTTTTAGTAATGGCTTCTTTAAATTGAAGCTGTAATTTTTTTAGTGAATTCACTTTTTACTCCGTTACGAATTTCATGAGCTCTGAGAATTTCTTTTTCTAGTTCTTGCCAGTTTGGAATAGCCCCATCTCTTTCTATCATTGATGTGAAGAAACCTAAATTCTGTTCTGTCCATTGAAATAGCTTCCAAACCTCTTCACACACGGGCTGGTCATGTGTATCTATGAGATAACCGTCTTTGACGGAATGACCAGCAAGATGAATTTGTCCAACCCTCTCTAAGGGCATGGATTTTAAAAAATCTATGGGATTAAAACTATGATTTACTGAGCTGACATATATATTGTTAATGTCTAATAAAATACCGCAGTCAGCTTTCTCAGTTAATTCTTTTATAAATTGCCATTCTGTCATTTCTGTATTTGTATATTCAAAATAACTAGATACATTTTCTATTAAAATTCTTTGGCCAAGAAAATCTTGTATCTTTAAAATTTTATCTGAAAGATATTTCAAATTCTCTTTGGTGAAAGGAACAGGTATTAGATCATGAATATTTTCACCATCAACACCTGTCCAGCAGAGATGATCTGAAATCCAAATAGGGTCAATGCTGTTTGCAAGTTCTTTTAAGCGCTTAAGATAATTCGCATCTATTGGATCAGCAGATCCAATATTCATAGAAACTCCATGAAGAGCAATAGGCAGCCTCTCTCTTATTTTTTCTAAATTAGAAAATGCTTTTGGTTTTAAACCATTTTGCCAATTCATGTAGTTTTCAGAGACGACTTCGCCCCATTGAATGCTTTTTGGTAGTTCGTTGAGAAATTGCATTACATGAGGACTCCTGATTCCCACGCCGATACCCTAGTTTTTGAAAAGCTTTTGTTTCATATTTACCTTAAATTAAAGGGGGAGTTTATCCCCCATGATATTAAAGAGTAACTAAGTTATTTAGCTTCTTCTTTAGCAGCGCAGTGGTCAGCACCTTTGCAATGATTTTTATCATTTTTGTTATCTTTGCCTTTACATGATGCTTTATCTTTAGCGCCGCAGCCCTCTTTACCTTTGCATGACGCTTTTTCAGCTCCAGCTTTTGGTTTTTCGTGATCATTAGCTAAAGCTGCGCTTCCAGTTGCTAAACCAGAGATAAGAGCTGCTGCTAGTATCATTTTTGTATTGCGATTCATTGAATCCTCCATCTTTTCGTAGCCGGAATTGGCTATCGATACATTAGGCCCATGGCACTACAGTATTAGTGTTTTAAGCTCATCCTTTATTACATAATTTTTTAGATTATATTTGTGGGATAGTTGATTCTGATTGAATCGCCTTATTTTGAGAAGTCTCGTTACTATAAAATTCATTTCTTAACATTAGCTTAAGACTTTAGGCTTGAGATTTATAAAGAGATTTTTATTTTCAGCTCGATATTTTTTTACCAGATAACTTACTGTATAGCCACATAGCAAAAACACCAAAGAGCCACCAAAATGCAAATTGGATAAAGAAAGGCCAAATAGTGTTTTGGAGTTTATAGTTCAATGAAAATGGATAGAGGAGAAAGCAAGTGGCCAACACAAAACGATCAAAAATCGTTGAGAGAATATTTGTAGGCTCACTATTGGAGTAGAAAATAATATGTATAATTAGTAAAAAAAGCCAAACCCATGCAAAGATCATGGATTCAAAGACTTTCTTAAAGGTGGGCACGAGATGATACATGCCTAAAATTGTATATTAAATTTCTCTTGAGGCAACTGAAATAGCAGAGCCTCTCAAGGCTGCATGCCAGTGGTCGGTGAATCCTTTTTGAGAATCCTCTCCAGTTCCGCGCCCTAAGATTGCATCCACGTAGGCTACGTTACTAGTTTCCCACTTTGTCATTCTGGATTTGTTCTTTCCTACATAACCATTGGCTCTTAATTTATGTCTGAACATAAACAAGCGAACCGTTTCCCAGTCATTATTAAGGGCGATATCAAATTTATCTTTAGCAAAGGCAATATCGCTTTTTGAAATCTGAACCCAGCCCTCTCCGCCATTGTAGGCAGCAAGAGCTTTTCTAAAATTATCTTTTTCTGTAAGGCTCATGGTTGCCCAAGAGCTTGATGTGGGTTGAGCGCCATTATTTACGATGCTGTATTTATTGAGAAGCACCTTCATTCCGCCTTCAAGATTTACCGCAGGGTTTTGTAGGCATCTTAGAGATGAATCACTGGCCATTTGATCAATGGTTTTTCCTTTCAAAGACTGAAGCTGCTGTGGAGTGCAAGAATCGACATTGGTTACGGTCCTTGTATTCAACTGAAATAATCCCACGCTCTTTGATCTGGATTTTTTGTCTCCAACGGCATGGCAAACACCAGCAGATTCTTGTGTTAAAATTCCTAGCATCACTTCTGCTGGAATATTTTGTTTGGGAGCAACTTCTTTTACATAGTTAGCAAAATCATCAAACTTTAATCCAAAGCAAGTTCTTTCAAAATTTCTCGCGATGGCATCAAAGCTTCCGCCAATTCTTTTTGACCTCATCATAGCGTTTGTGTGATTTTTTACTTTTGTTAATTCACTTTGTAAGTCAGCGCGAATTCTTTTTTGTAATGAATTTTCGTCATCGCAGTCAGCAATGCAAGTTTTTGCTTCTGTCGTCTCATGGCGGCCTCCATTTGCATAAATGGAAGGTTTAGAATTTTTAATTTTAAACTCTCTTGAATCTACAAGATTTGTTTTATGAGTAGTTTCTAGCTTAAGACCACCGCGCTCTGCAATGTGTTTAAGAGCTACAAAACCGTGTTGTCCATTCATGGATTTATTGTCAGGCATGCTCACGATTTTGACTGGAAAGAAATGTTCGTAACTAGGTCTACCTCTCTTATCAAAGCGAGTCTGTTTGATATTGCTTTGGATCATCCAATTGTTGAGAGTTTTATTGATATCAACTTTATTATCTGTCTTAATAACGAATTCATCTGGAACCTCTAGCACTGTACCTTTAGGCATAACTGTTAAAGCCTTAAGAGTTGGTGTTTCTGTAGAGTCAATGCCTTCCACTCTAAAATTTACAGCTGTATCGAGTTCTATATTGGCTGCAAATACCGAAGAGGGAAAAATCATATTTATAATAATAAGAGCTGACAATATACTCTGAGAAAATTGTTTTAGTTTGTTTTTCATATATTACGTCCTTAAAAGAAGTTCGGAAGCCTAATACCTACTAGAGCAGAGAGTATGCCATGTGAACTCTTATAAAATCGCTTTGATGTACATTTTTTGATCAGGTAGTTTTGAAGTGTCGAACAATTTTTGTCAAAATGGGGAAATTATCGTAAAATTTGTCCAATTGCCTTTTTTATAAATCGAGAGACTAAATATTTTGGTGTTTAAAAGAAGTCTTGCAACAATTTAGAAATGTCGTCTACGCTATTAATCAATGAGTAAGATTGAGCCTTGGAAAACATTAGAATCTGAAGAGTTAGCAAAGTACGGATACTTTCGTATGCGCAAGGACAAGTGCGAGCTTCCAGACGGAAGAATCATGCCTGGCTATTACACCATTGAATTTGCTGATTGGGTGAACGTGATTCCAGTGACAAAAGACAAGAAGATTGTACTCATCAATCAATATAGGCACTCTGTGGAGCAGGTCACGATTGAAATTCCTGGCGGCTCAACTCATCCCAAAGAAAACGAACCTGTCGAAAAAGCAGCGAGAAGAGAGATGGAAGAGGAAACTGGTTATACCTCAACAAATCTAGAATTCGTTGGTTTTCAATATCCCAATCCCGCGCTTTTATCCAACAAGATGCACACGTTCATTGCTTGGGATGCGGTAAAAACAAAAGAGCAAGAATTAGATCCTTACGAAGACATTGAAACTTTTGAGGTCACTTTTACAGAATTAAGAAAACTCATTGAAACAGGCAAGATCCCACACTCGATTATATTAGGCTCTTTTCTATTGGCTCAAAAGAAATTAAACTTCTAAACATATGTACGCAGAGCGGCGGTTGTCGCTCAAAATGAGGAACCAGCTCTAACTGATTTAGGAAGAAATAATTTAATCGTCGCAGCAGTTCATATTGATAACTACTTCTTTAACCTTTTTGTCTTTGCCAGGAAGAATAACCAATTGCCAAGTGTCCTTATTTTCTTTCCAGCCTTCATTCAGTATGTAAGTTGGGGTACTATCACTAAGGAAATAACCAGTATTTTCGCCTAGTAAGAATTTAATTTCCTTGATGTCAGTTCCTGCTAATTGATTTTTTTTAAGAAGGCTTACTGCCATTTTCGATCTAGTGATTAAATTTGCTTTTTTGAATTCGGCTGCATTGAACTCTTGCTCACCAAAAAGAGATTTGGCTGATTTATAATTCAAGGTTATGCCATATATTTCTTTTTTTAATTCCGCTAAACTAAAAATTCCAACAAATAAAATAAGAAAAACTATAGGAATATATATTAAAAATTTATTTTTCATTTTTTCTTCCATATACCTTCTCTCGGTTTAAGAACAGTAGCTTTATTAGATTTTATTGCCTTAATTGCCTCTTTTTCAATATTCTCTTCGTTTAATTTCTTGTCTTTTTTAAGTTTAGCATAAATCTCATGGCCAAGTTTGTTATTTTTTAAATCCATAAGTTTTCCAGGATCGTTATCTGGTAACCCAGATTCATGCGCATTTAAAAATTTAGAGGATAGCTCTATCCCAATTTCATCGGCTGTTATGGCCGCCCAAGTAATATGCCTAAAAGCATCGCTCTCACTGTCAGGTAAATCCACTCGAAAGTTATTAGTGACCATGCTTTGAACACTATTTTTGGCGAAGTAAACGTCTGATGCTGCTTCCAGATTTTGAGCTGAAAGTTTTAGCTCGTCATATGTTAAGCCAAATACATACAAAATGTGGTTTAAATTTCTGTAGGCATATTCTTCTGGAGTAAAGCAATATTCTTCACAATGTCCTAAACATGAATAATCGTTATATTCGTAAGTTGTTGTCCAGCACTTATCGTAACAAGAAGGAGTGAAGCGTTCTATTTTTAAATCCTTATTCCAATCAATGCATTTCTTTGGCACCTCTGCAAAGACCAAAGCGGAATTAAAAATCAATGTGAAAAAGAAAAGAGCAGGCATTGCTAAAAAATATAATAAATTTTATTTAAAATATACTGTTATCTAACTTATAAGAATAAAGTATCAGATCATTCCGAATATCGGACCCCAAGTTTGAATTTCTTTTACAACGCAGGGCTTCGACGGCGCCGCAAGTGATTGCTTTTACTCTTTAAACTTCACAAAATGAATACATGGCAAATGTATTAGAAGTTAAAAATTTAACGAAGTCTTTTAAGCGCAATCCGTGGTCAAAGCCCAAAGAAGTGTTACATAATATTTCTTTTTCTTTATCTCAAGGCGTGATGACTGGTTTTTTAGGAATCAACGGGTCTGGAAAAACAACAACGATCAAGTGTGTACTCGATTTGATCACTCCTGAAAAAGGTGAAATCAAATTTTTCGGTGAAAAGATTTCTAGAAATATCAAAAAGCGCATTGGTTATTTACCAGAAAAGCCTCAGCTCTATGATCACTTGTCTGGCGGAGAGTTTTTAGATTTTGCCATCAAGCTTTCTAGAAATAATATTTCTACCTCCAACGTAGAGTCAGAAAAAAAGATCGATGAAATTCTTGAACTCGTTGATTTGAAACATGCTAAAGAGGCAAGACTCAGAGAATATTCTAAAGGTATGTATCAAAGAATGGGGTTAGCCCAAGCGATCATCAGAAACCCAGAATTAGTTATCCTAGATGAACCGATGTCGGATCTAGATCCTGCAGGAAGATCTTTAGTAAAAGATATCCTTAAGAGAATTCAGTCTGAGAAAAAAGTTTCGATCTTTATTAGTAGTCACTTATTGCAAGATATCGAAGATCTTTGCCCGGAAATTGTGATTCTCAATCAGGGCGAGATGAAATACACCGGAAAAACTTTAAGCTTTATCAATAAGCTCAATCCAAAATTTGATATCACTTTTGAAGATAAAAATAATTTCAAAACTGTGTCCGTAGATTCTGAAGAAAGTCTCCAAGCAGAAATCGACAAGTTGAGAAGCCAAAAAACGAATATCATCACAATCCAAAATCAAAAATCTTTAGAAGAAGCCTTTAAGAGCTTCATTGGGAAGGATTTTTAATTATGAATCAAATTTTAACAATCGCTCAAAATACCTATAAAGAATTGATCAGAGATAAAGCTCTCTTTATTTTAATTTTCTTTGCCATGGGATTGCTGGCCTTAAGTATTTTACTTTCTCAGCTTTCAATTCATGAGAACTTAAGACTTACAATCGACTTTGGGTTCTCTGGAATTTTCTTAGCAATCGTTGCCATGACTTTATTTGTAGGCAGTACACTTGTATTCAGAGAGATTGATAAGAAAACAATTTTATTCTTGATGTCTTATCCTTTAAGTCGCAGCCAATTCATCATGGGCAAGTTCTTTGGATTCACAATGATGCTTTGTACATTGATGTTGGGGTTGGGAATTGCTTTGGCCACACTTCTTTTTGTTATTCAGTGGGAGCCAACAGTATCTTTCTTGATCGCCTTCTATGGAATTTTTCTTGAGATTCTTGTACTGCTAAGTATGACACTTCTTTTTGGAGTCATTATTCGTCCAATCCTCGTAGTTGGTGCAGTTGTTGGACTATTCCTTATCGGGCATGGAATGAATGGTTTTGCGGAAATCGTTGCTCGCGGCCAGAATGAATTCTTAAAAACTTTAAGCCAAATTTTAAAATGGTCACTTCCTAATCTAGAAAACATGAATTGGATGAATCAAGTTGTATATGCGGAGATCATTCCAGGCAGAACAATGTTATTTGCGTCGGTTTATACATTGGGTTGGGTTATTTTTTTCTTAAGCCTTGCGATCGTATTATTCAGGAGGCGTGATTTTGTTTGATGAAATCATGAATCCTTACATGAATTTTTATTGGACGGGTGCCTTTTTTATTTTAGGAGCTCTCTTCGGCAGTTTTGCTAACGTTGCCATATATAGAATTCCCAAGGAAGAAAGCGTCGTTACTACTGGCAGTCACTGTTATGGTTGCAAAAATCCTGTAAAATTTTATGACAATATTCCTATTTTATCTTGGCTGATTCTCAGAGGTAAATGTCGAAACTGTGGCGCAAAATTTTCTTTTAGATACTGCTTAGTCGAAATCATCACTGCATTTTTATTTGCAGGAACTTTTATGAAATTAGGCTGGAGCTTTTTTCTTCTAGAAGTTCTGGTTTTAATTCTAGGGCTAGTGATAGTTTCATTTATCGATATAGATCATTTTATTATTCCAGATAAAATATCATTGCCAGGAATAGTTATAGGTTTAGTAGGTGGGCTTCTCAATCCAGAGAGAACTTTTGTGGATTCACTCTTGGGAATGCTTTTGGGTGGAGGATTTCTCTGGGCCGTGGCTTATGTTTATTTTCTTTTAAAAAAAGAAGAAGGTATGGGCGGCGGCGACATCAAGCTTCTTGCTTGGATCGGTGCAATTCTTGGTTGGATGAGTATTCCATTTATAATTTTAGGTTCATCTATTCTTGGAAGTATTGTTGGACTGCTCATCATTTGGAAATCCAAAGACACTAACTCTTCAGGAATGAAAACCGTAATTCCATTCGGACCTTACATCGCATTCGCGGCAATCTTGTACATTTTTGGCGGCGAAGCCATCGGAAAATGGTACATCAATCTTTTTATGCCAGGACTCTGAGTGCGTACTGAACTCTTATAATTGAGTTACCGGTACCTAAGGTCCTAAGACCTAAGTCACAAAGATGTGTGTCTAGCTGGTGCTAGACCTCCACCAATTTGACTAATAGTCCAAATCCGCGATTTAATTAAGAATGTAGTGTATCTACCGGTCAAAGAATGACCAGTACGGCAAGATGTAAGTTGGGACAACACGGATGTTTTTTGATTCAAATAAAGTCATCGGACTCGACATTGGAACGAGCTCAATAAAAATCGTTGAGTTGGATGTAGGCCAACGCAAGACGACAGTCATGGCTTTTGGCGTAGCTCCTACTCCTGCGGGCACAATTGCAGGAGGAGAAATCATTGATCCCATCACTCTTTCTCAAGCAATCAAATCTCTCATTGAAAAAATAAATACAAAAAGAAAGCACGCTAGCGTAGGAATTTGGGGAACAGCCGTGATCGTAAAGCGTGTTGGCCTTCCAAAGATGGATCTTCAGTTGCTCGATGAGCAAATTCGTTGGGAAGCAGAACAATATATTCCATTCGATATTCAGGAAATCAATTTGGAATATCATGTTTTAAATTCTTCTCAAGCAAGTGCTGACACCATGGATATTCTTCTTGTGGCTGCCAAAAAAGATTTAATCATGAACTATTTAGAAACGGTAGAGAGTGCTGGTATTTCTTGTTCAGTTTTAGACGTAAGTAGTTTTGCTCTAGCAAATTGTTTTATGAAAAATCACCCAGAGTTCAATAATGACACGATTGCTGTTTTTGATATCGGCAGTGGCATTACAAATTTTGTTGTTGTTGAGAATGGCGAAGTTGTTTTTGCCAGAGACATTCCGATGGGTGGATTCAATTACACTTCAGACATTCAAAAAGGAATGGGCGTAAGTGTAGAAGAAGCTGAAGGATTAAAGTTGGATATCTCTCTCGGCAGACCTGCTCCAGAAGAACTTAAGACTATTGTGCAATCTTCGCATGAAAATTTCTGTGATGAACTGAATCGCAGTTTGGATTTTTTTACATCAACTTCGAATCAAGGAAAAATCCAAAGAATTTATCTTACAGGCGGCGGCAGTTTAATGATTGGCCTTAAAGAATCATTAGCCAATCTGTCGCAGTTGCCTGTGGAAATGTTTAATCCTTTCCACAGCATTCAAGTGGATAAGAATGCGATTGCGTCAGAATATATTTCTCAAATTGCACCTCTTGCAGCAGTTGCGGTTGGATTGGGTTTACGTAAAGCGGGTGACAGATGATTAAGGTCAATTTACTTAAGGACGCCGGAAAAAAACAAAAGAAAGGTGGGGACTCTACCATTCTTGATTCTGATTTTCGAAATGCAGTTGGAGGTGCCGTTGGTGAAAACAATGCCATCATCAAGAGAGTTGCATTCTTGATAATTCCCATTATCGTGGTTTTTGCTTACACCTGGCACGTAGAAAGTGGGTTGAAATCTGACGTAGAGAAATTAAATAAGCAAGCGGTAGTTTTGGATGGTCAATTGGAAGCCTTAAAGCCTGAGCTGAATACTATTGAGCAATTGAAAGGTGAAAAAAACAAACTTTCAACAGAGTTAGGCGCAATCAAAGAACTTTCTAAGAAAAGATACACTTACGTTAAGATTCTAGATTCTCTCCAAAGCTTAATCCCAGAAAAAGCATGGGTCACAAAGCTAACTATAAAAGACCAAATCATTTCTATAGAGGGAAGAGCTATCGAAGATGCGATCATCTCGTCTTTCATGCAAAATCTAGAAGAAAGTGCCTATTTTTCGAATGTAACATGGGTGAATTCAGCAGAAGTGAATGAGCCTCAAGGATTAGTGAAGTCATTCAGTATTCGACTCGACTTGGAGAATATCTAATGAAAGAAAAATTAGAAAACATGCCCATTCTAGTGTTTCTTTTGGTAGGCGTAGCCTTTGCGGGATACAATTACATGGGAAGTCTCTCGATTAACGAAACTCTACAAAATCAAATTGCTCAGTTGAACTCTCAGCTTCAAGAGAAAAAAGTAGGCCTAACAAAAGCCCAAAACTCAAGCTCTGAAATTCCTATGATGAAAGAGGAAATCACAAAGCTCAGCCAATCTTTAAGCAAGGCCACAGAATTGATCCCGGCAAGTGGTACGACGAGAGATGTTGTTATGGTGGTATCTGAAGAAGCTAAAAATGCCGGAATCAGAGTGACTCAGGCTCGTCCCACAGATGGTCAGACAAAAAACTATTTTGATGAATTACCAATGGAAGTTGAATTTGAAGGTTCATTCTCTCAGCTTACACTTTTCATGTATCAACTCTCTAAGCGTCAATTGATTATCCATCCAACAGATATGAATCTATCAACAAAAGAAATTGTTGATGGCCAAACAAATCTCAAGATGGCAGGTAAGCTCGTAGGATTTAAATACAAGGAGACTAAACGATGAAAAAGTTTACTCTCTTGGGAATCATTTTTACAGGCTTATTGGCTGTGGGACTAAAATCTTTCGCTCAAAACTATCAAGAACCAACGGCTCCATCTTCTTTAGAAGATATGCAGGAGATTCCCGATCAAACAGTTGCTCCAACAAATGTGGTAGCACCATCTCTTTCACCACAAATAACAGATCCATTCTTAGAAGGTTTTTTTGAGGACATTGGTTACACACCAACGGACCGTAGAGATCCATTCTTACCGTACTTAAGTCCAACAGTAAAACTGACTCAGTCTCCGAGTATTCCTCTGGAGCCGTTACAAAAATTTGCCTTAACACAATTGAAGTTAGTAGGAATCATTTGGGATGTGGGACGACCTAAGGCACTCGTGGAAGATCCTTCGGGCAGAAGTCATATCATCATTGAGAATACGAAATTGGGCCAAGAGATGGGTTATGTAGCAGCTATCCGCGAAGGTGAAATCATCGTGGTAGAGCAGTTGGTCAATGCTGAAGGAAGAAAATCATTTCAAACAAAGATACTTAAGCTTTCTAGCGTAAAAGGGGTTGGGCAATGAAAAAAATAATAACAAGGTCAGATCTAATGAAAAGACTACTAGCAATGATGATGGTTTCCATCATGACAATTTCTCAATTGAGCTGTACGTCATCTTTTTCAGATGGAGAAGAAGGCGATGAAGTAGCACAGGAAACGGCACAGCTAGAGAAAGATTCAGAGCAACCGGATGCTGAACAACCAAATGCAGATAACAACGCGGAAGCTTCCGAAGAAGAAGTTGATCTCAACGAATCAGAAGTGGCTGCACAAGAAACTGTACAACAACCTGCAACAGATTTTGCTGACGAAGAAAATTTAGATGAAGCTTTTCAAGCTGAAAATCAATCGGAACAAGTTCCTGAACCAGAAATTTCAGAAACTCCGGCTTACGAAGACGAATTGTCAGCCGTGGATTCAAATGTACGCGTGACAGGTTTAGATTACAAAGCAAACGAGAACGGCGGAACCATCGTCATTCAAACAAGTGGGCCAGCGAAGTACACGACTCAAGAGAATGGTGCAAATAACCAATACATCGTTGAAATTGATAACGCTGAACTTCCTTCTCAATTCCAAAGACCATACAATACAAAAGAATTTTCCGGCGTCGTGGGCATGATCAATGCTTATCAAAGACCTGGAACAAATAAAGTTAGAATTATTGTTCAGTTAAAAAAGCCAACGCCTGTCTCTGTAGTGCAAGAAGGAAACTCTTTAGTGGTGGTTCCCGGTGCTGCTGTAGCGGCAACCCCGACTCCAGAAATTTCAGCGGAAGCTTCCTCGGGCGCTTCGCAATCCTCAATGGGTGGTCAAGAAGTAGCTGTAGCAGAAGATGATGGTCAAGCAGGTGAGAGACCAACAGCATTGAATTCTAAAACTTTAGATGAATTCCTAATGGGCGAAACAAAGTTTTACGGAAAAAAGATTTCAATTGAAATCATCGACGGAGAAATCAGAGACGTTATCACTTTTATCTCGGAAGAGAGTGGTGTGAACTTAGTTCTTTCAGATGAGATCAAAGGAAAAATTTCTGTAAAACTAAGACAAATTCCTTGGGACCAAGCTTTGGTTGTGATCATGCAAACCAAACAACTGGGTTACATCCGCCAAGGAAATATCCTAAGAATTTCAACACTGACAAGTATCCGCGCCGAAACAGATTCTGCAAAACAACTCCTAGATGCGCAAAAACAATTGGAACCTTTAAAGGTAAAGGTATTCCCAATTTCTTATGCAAAAGCAAAAGATCTTGAGCCCCAAGCAATGGGTTTCTTGAGCACAAGAGGTTCTGCAAAAGCAGATGAAAGAACAAACAACCTTGTCGTGAGAGACATTGCCGAGAACGTAAATAAAATCGAAAAACTATTAACAAGATTAGATACGCAAACTCCGCAAGTTTACATCGAGGGTAAAATTGTAGAGAGTAAAACCTCAAACGCGAGAGAAATTGGTATCAGCTGGACAGACAACAGTGCAGGTGCAGTGGGTCTTAATTTAGCGACAGGAAATGTGATCAACACAGGTAATATTTCTTTATCAGCAAAACTCGCGTTATTGGAATCAGACGACAAAGTTAAAATTCTTTCTTCGCCAAGAATTGTAACTCTGGATAATCAACCCGCAAATATAGAGCAGTCGACCCAATTCCCGACATATATCACTACCATCGATGAAGAAACAAATGAGAAGACAACAACAGTAGAATACAAAACTGTAAAGCTTAGCCTCAACGTAACTCCCCAAATCACAGCGGATGGTGGTGTGATCTTAAAGACAGAAATCCTAAGAGAATTTGCAGGTGCCGTGGATACAAGAGCGCCAGACACAGGAGCTCGTTCCCTCAACTCAAGAAGTGCTAAGTCTACAATCCTCGTGGATAACGGAAGCACAGCCGTCCTCGGTGGTATCTATTCAACGGACAACACCGAAGGCAACGCTGGTATCCCATTGTTAAGAAAAATCCCAATCATCGGTTGGTTGTTTGGTCAGGACAAAATGACCTACGACAAAAACGAATTATTAATTTTCTTAACTCCAAGAGTAATCAATAAAGACAAAGCTTTCAATATGATGAGCGAAGACACCGACGCCGGCTCCGACACCCTATAAAGGTGAGCCGCACCTTTTCCAAAGGTTTGCGTCATTAACTTGAATTTTTGAGGTCCATAGCTTACAAAGGCAGCCATGGATCTTTTCTCTCAAAACGAACAATTTGATACGGATAGACCGCTCGCAGAACGTTTGCGTCCCAAGGCTTTAGAGCAAATCGTTGGCCAAGAAGATGTACTCAAAAAAGACAGCTGGCTGAGAAAAAGTCTAGAGTCCGATCAATTTCCAAGTTTAATTCTATGGGGTCCTCCAGGTACGGGGAAAACAACATTCGCAAAAATCATTGCCACGCACACCCAAAAACAATTCATCGCCCTCAACGCAATTGCAACTGGAGCAAAAGAAATCCGAGAAATTTGCGAGTCAGCAAAAAATAACAAGCGAATGTATCAGCGTGGAACAGTTTTGTTTATCGATGAGATTCATAGATTAAACAAAGCTCAACAAGATGTTTTTTTACCTTACGTCGAAAGTGGCGATATCATTTTAGTTGGCGCAACAACTGAAAATCCAAGTTTCGAAGTGAACTCGGCCCTTCTCAGTAGATCCAGAGTCGTAGTTTTTAAAAGGCATGTAGATGAATCTCTCTTAAAAATCCTAAATAGTGCTTTTGAAGAATATGAACTTTCCATCGATGACATTTTCCAAGAGGATTCTCTCCAGTACATTCTTCAATTGGCAGATGGAGACGCAAGACGCCTTCTCAATCGCGCAGAAGAAATCATAATTTATTACCAAAATCTCACGGCCAAATCGGCATTCCCGGTGGATGTAGAAAAACTCAAAGATCTTTTGGGTTCAAAAACTCTTTATCACGACAAATCTGGAGAATCACACTACGACACCATCTCCGCTTTCATAAAAAGCTTAAGAGGATCAGATCCCGATGCCGCTCTTTATTATTTAGCAAGATTACTCGAGGGTGGTGAAGATCCAAAATTCATCGCAAGAAGACTTGTGATTTTAGCTTCAGAGGATGTGGGCAACGCAGATCCAAAAGCTCTAGAAATCGCAACCAGTGGATTTCATGCAGTAGAGATGATTGGCCTTCCCGAATGCGGAATCAACCTCGCGCAAGTGGTTGTTTATTTGGCTTCAGCACCAAAATCCAATTCTTCATACATGGGATTAAAGCGCGCTCAAGCAGAAGTTCAAAAGTCAGGACAACTTCCCATCCCACTCTCTATTCGTAACGCTCCAACAAAGTTTATGAAAGAACAGGGTTACGGCAAAGATTATAACTATGCACATGAGGGCGACAAAGGCTGGCAAGAACAGCAGTTCTTACCAGACGATATTAAGGACAAAAAATTCTACGAATCCAAAGGTTTGGGTTTCGAAAAAAAAATGAACGAATATCTCAGCTGGTTAAAAAACCGTTAACAACCAGTCTCTTCTTCCAAGATAGATTGAAGTAAATCCAGCTCCATTCTGTTATTTCCACAACCGTTTCCTGGTGCAGGTGGATCTTGCGCCACACAGCGGGGACTTCCTGGAGGACAAGTAATACGCACATGCATATGGTCATCATGCAAGGATGCAGGTCTCATGATTCTCAAAGCCTGTTGAGCGATTGGATCTCGGTTGTTCACATGAATTGCGCAAAGAGCTCTTTTAATACCAATATCAACAAAAACACGCTCTACTTGAGGAAAGGACGCAAGTTTTGTCAAAAGCTGCCAATTTCTCTCAGCATCAAAATTTTCCGTGGGTTTGCCTTTTTTTACAAACTTCTCAACATAGTTGCCAGCCCAAAAGGGATCTTGCTCTTTATTGTTCTTACGATAGTAAACGATATCAGCGTCTAGACCGTTGCGATGACTTTTGTGTTGTCCAATGGTCCCACCTTTAGCGTTAGCTACATCTCCAATTTGGAGGCGATCCCTGCCAGGATACTTTTGAGCCACCTCATGGGCGATAGTCTCAATCATGGTGGCCAATTCGTGAGTGCTGTATGTGCGATCCTTGGTTCTTCGGATCTTAACTAACCCTGGTGCCTCTGGCGGTAAAGTAGTTGGGTTAACTAAGTTACCATTGGTGTAGTACCGGATTGATTGTTCGATCCCTGCATATGAAAGCGATGCACAGATCACGGATGTGATGACGATCAAGATGTGTGTTTTCATACATAAATGGTATTAAAGAGGAGGTCTTTGGGCAATAACACAAAGACAATCGCCCTGACCATGTGCGCCATACTGATGACGTGTATTGGACGGAATTTCGATACGATCACCAGCGCGAAGTAACAACTGATTTCCAGAAACGTTGACCAGTAATTCACCATCAACGACCATTCTGATTTCATCAAATGGATGACGATGTTCTTTAATTTTTGATTCGCGCGGAAAAAGCTCTTCGATGGGCTCGAGACCTTCGTTCACAAAAATCATTTTGATCTGTTCGATCGACGGAATAATCGGCGCTTGCCAACGTGTAACAACCATAGGTGAGTATTTAACTAGAAAAACTGTTCTTTGTCATCAATGTTTGCGGAATGGTTGCGTCACTCATCAAGTTGTTCTCTTTTGAGATATTTCCCTCTGTAATCAGACAAAAGTGTCTAAAATCCTGACCGATCTGGAGACTAGATTTCGTGTTTAAAATACAAATAGTTTAAGTCTCAAGATTACGACGTCGAATAGTTTCATGTAAGATAAATACAAGGAATGAAAACATGATAGAGAAGAATAAGCATAAAGAAGTCATCATCAGTTTTGTAGCTCAGGCTCATGGTCTAGAAACAAAACACGATCAGCAGCAAATTGAAATTCTACAAACAGTGGATAGAAAGAAACTGTGTTTTCAATTCAATCAAATTGAAGATGTCTTAATACGAGACGACTCACAGGAAAAACCTTTCTTGCAGTTGAATTTTTCAAGCGGTGACAAGATTTTAATCACCGACGAACTCATCGGATTCAAACCCATTCCATTCCAAGGATTTGATATTCACAAGCTTCCAAAAGTAGTGACGACATCAGATTTAGTGAGTGTATTTGAAGCAGCAGAAGAGGCTTTAAGTACAGGAAAAGTAGAGGAAGTGGATGTATTGAGACAAGTTTTCAATTCTATCTTGATGGGTGGCGAAATTGTAGGCTTCGATCTAAAAAACGAGAAGAGTTGGTTCGCAAATCTAATTTCAAAAATCGCTTCTGCTTAAGATCTGGGCATCAAATCGAATAAGGTTACAGAAGAAGATCCTTCAGGGATCTTCTTTCTTTTTATAGTTTAAAAAAGACTATTGACGAATTTCACAAAAAATCCTACAAAGTTTATTCCCAATTATTTGGGGGTGTAGCTCAGTTGGTAGAGCGCCAGCTTTGCAAGCTGGATGTCGCAGGTTCGATCCCTGTCACCTCCACCATTCTTGAAACCAGGAATGAGTTCTAAGTTATTAATTCCATTACATTCTGATTTAAGTGATAGGTAAAGCCAGGTTCCGTGGTTTTATATGGGATCAATAAATTAGAACTACTTCTAAAAACAGGGGAGACTTTATCAAAAATTTAATTCCACCCTTGCCAGAGGATGGATCAAAGAAGCAGGTATATTTAATTTTCAGCCTAACTCAAAATCTTACGTATCATCAGAAACTCTACTTATTCCTATATCTGAAATTCGACCACCCCTTCGCAAAGAAGGAGTTGAATGGTTTGAGCGGGATCGTATGGTTGAGATCTTGAAAGGCTTCGGAACAGAAGCTAGCATTCCAGCAATTGAAGTATATACGAAAGAATCGACAGAATATCGATATGAGGTACGCAATGGCTTTCACAGATTCTACGCGTCTTTAGTTGTAGGATTTAAATATATTCCCGTGGTTATTAAGCCATATTTTAATTGGAATGATTTCTATAACAAAAATGATAAAAAATCAGTTTTAAGCGTTTTAATTTTTTTGATCTTTGCCATTCAATAAAATTCTGGAGAAATATTTTTTCGGGTTTTAAAATCATTTATGTATAGGATTTCCATGTGGCACCGTGGTGCCACACTCTATTTTTAATAAGCTTTATTTTTCTCCATGTTCACCGTTAATAGTGATTAACAAAGGAGAGAGAAATGAAAATTCTTTTAAGTATACTGATTTTATTATCTGTAATAAATGTTCAAGCTGGCGATGTTGAGCTGAGCTGGGGTGAATCTATAACTATAGGTTCTACTCAAGTGACTTGTGGACCATCTAACACCAATTCTTGTTCTGATGATGAGAATCCTTATGTCGTATGCATTAATAAAGGTTATCAACCATCGACTTGTGCAGTATTAACTAACGGTTGTGATTCTGGCCAAGTAGCCTGCTTGAATAAAGGCTATCAACCCAGCACGTGCGCAAATGGATCTGGTGAAGATGACTCCGGTAATCAATCTTGCGAAGACAGCAATAATCCTTATATCGTATGCATTGATAAAGGTTATCAACCATCGACTTGTGCAGTATTAACTAACGGTTGTGATTCTGG
>JAZKEU010000007.1:83564-99329 GCA_040386775.1 Bdellovibrionota bacterium
CCAAGTAGCCTGTTTGAATAAAGGCTATCAACCTAGCACGTGCGCAGAAAATTAAGCATATAGCGCGATTATAAAAATAATTGATAATATCAAAAATTAAAAGTCGAGCCTAAGTAAATTAGGCCCGCATATTCAGTGATTGCACTTCTGGGATCTATGTCTTCGTTAAAAGGTTGGTTAAGGAATACAAATCCTCCTTGGTCTAAACTCTGAATCAATTTTAAATCAAATCCAATAACAAGTGAAAATCATTTTAATCACAATATCCATCAAAATAACTGTGGCACCAGTTTCCACTTTTTATGACTTCATAAGGAGCGCTTCTTTGAAAGAATTCCTTTCCTTTATATTTTTTTTTGTTGGGAGGATCTAGGCGAGCGGCGATACAAATTTCTTTATTTTCTTTTTTCAACTCTGCCCATTTATGCATAAAGCTTTTGCAATAAGATGGATCACGCCAACTTCGAGAGTAATAAAAATAAGCGGGGTTTGTTTTTCTAATATGAAAACCCAAAGAGCATACGTTGTTTAAATCACTGTTGGGCCAGCGAACTCTATCATACTCAGCATCGACTTCAATTTGTCCAATAGGAAAGCAAAGATACATATCTTTAAACTCATTATCACTTTTTGCGATTACATTAAGTGATAAAATCATTGTGAGGATTGTTAGGATTCTATTCATTCACTCGTCCATTCCCATTAGCTTAAGATGTGCTTTCAGTTTCTGTCTTACTTCTTCAGACTTTGGCGTTCTGCTTTTAAGTGTTCCTTTATAATCCATTAATACTTCAAACCATGTAGGCTCTCTTTTAAGTCGAGCTTTGGCCGTTTCTCTTTTTCTAAAAAGGTGCCTAACTCCAAATGCAATATTTTTATTGGGATCCCACAAATCTTCATATTCAAGATCAATAAGATGATCTCGGTATTCATGGAGCTTATGATTTTTTGCTAGACGAGTTGTCTCTTCCGTTAGCTGTAAAAGTCCTCTGGCTAGGCCAATCTTTTTTGGATTGGGCGCCTTAGCTTTAGGATTAAAAGTTGATTCCGTCGCCATCAAGGCCTTAACGTAATTAGGGTGGAGTGGATTTTTTAGTTGAAAAACATCATTCCAATAGGCAGTCCAGCCAGAAATAAGGTCATCGTATTGATTTTGTTTTAAAAGAGAAACTTGAGGCAATTTTAAGTTATTTTTTGAAACTCTAACTTTTGGATTTAAAAATAAATCAGACGTAGAAATAAGTTCCATCTCATCACCTTTAATCAAATCTTTTTTCGACGGATTCTTTCGGCAGTGTCCATCATGATCGGTGATCTTGCCTGTTTTTAAATTTTTAGGGTGCCTTCTTACCCAGTGTTCCCCAATAGGGCAGATTCGCCATGGATTTTTTATTTCAATATTCTGAGTGTCAAAGAAGGGTGTTTTATAGACTTTAGATTCGGGAGCAATTTGCCCAATGAACTTACTCCATTGAACAAATTCCCAAGGAACCCCGGTCTCTTTTTGAAATTGTTTCTGTGAGGAGTTAATTTTTTCTACACTTGCTTTTTTTTTACTCTTAAAGGGGATTTGATAAGCAAATTCAGATTTAATTTTACTTTTCTTTAAGAAAAAGAAACTAATATTATCATCTTTATAAAAGATAGAACTTAGGAGTTGCTTAATTTGATTTTTTTCTTTTTCCTTCGCCATTAGTTAATTTAACAAGTTCGGTGATGTAATTTCAACGAAATATTCCTTATTTAATACTGAATTTATTCTTTTGGTTTTGAATTTTTCTTGAAGAATTCAGCAATACGCTTTTTGTCTACGAAACTTTGTGCAGCATCAAGAACAAGCTTCTCAAACTCACCTTCGCCAGCAGTAATGAGAAGACCATTTACTTCAAGAAAAACAGATGAAACAAGCGCTGCTATGCGCTTATTTCCATCATTAAACGCATGATTCTTTACAAGATGGAAAAGATAAGCTGCTGCCATCTCGTATAAATCTTTGTGAAAGTATTCATCACTAATACCTGATTCAGGTTGCGCTAAAGCTGAGAGTAAAAGACCTTCATCTTTTACTCCAGGAGAGCCACCAAAATCTTCTATAGACATCTCATGTAGCTTAATGACTTGGCCATAAGTGAGAAGCTTAATCATTTCGCTAAATTCTTCATCATTTTACTATAGCGTTTATTAATGCCTTTAGCGGCTTTCATAACTTCATCATCACTTGCGCGTAAGTCATTGCTTTTAAGAAAGCGAATGTTTAAGCCGTCTTTTTCAGGAGTGACTTCGACTACTGTGTTACGATCTAATTGGTAAAGGTCAGCAATTGGTTTATCAATGATTAAACCAAGGCTTGATCCAATTGCAGTTAAGTTTTTTTTCATAACTATCACCTCACTATTAATTATATCGGAATATAATCATGATTACAACAGTGGTTATATTAAATTATAACTAGCAGTAAAATCAATGGTTTATAACATCTAGAATTAAGAAAGATCTCAAATTGAGACGCTGAGGCTGAATTAATTAATGTCGGAATCCTCAGACATTTGTATGCCCAGGCGTTAATAGACATAATGCAGTTTAAAGTGCTCAAAAATAATTCACCTTGCAAACTCAATGCATCGATAATAGTTTCCAAAGAAGCAAGGGGAGTCATATGCTAAAAAACATCATTTTTTTCGTAGTTTTTTTCTTTCAACTCAATGTTCATGCCATCCAAATTAAATGTTTTGAAGACGAAGGAAATCCTAAACCCAGAGTTGTTTTCTTAGCATCAATGGACCACTCTCCTAGAGTTATTACATTTGAGCAGACTTTCGCAAGCCCACATCCCAAAGAAGGAATGGGTTATTCTTTTCAGCAAATCAAACAATCTCAGAGCAGCGGCTACCATTTTCCAAGGGGTGTTTATACAGGTGTCAGTATAATTTTTAATGGCGAGAAAGAAGAGACATACAGAGGAACGCTTGCCATTGAAGAGCAAGGTGAATGGGAATTCGTAAATTATAAATATCAGTACAGAGGAACATACTTGCTACACGGACCAAATGATGTAGCTACCGGGGTTGATAAGTCAGTTATAATTCCAGTAAATTGCCGCGGTGAAGGTTTTGTAAATCCTTAAAATTTCTGCCCTTTTGTGATTTTCAGTACACATGTTCCGTGTCTGAATAATAAATTTCTTACACATTAAAGATATATTAAACATAATTTATTTACTAAAATTAAAAATTTTCTTGATTTTAGAATTTTTTTCTAAATCTACCTAGAACATTTACATCTTTATAGATTCTTATAGGGATTTTTCGGCAACTCCAATACAACTCTCCTCTCAAGTAAACCCCAGTAAATCTTTTGAGAGGATACCCTAAAATGAAAATGTTAAAATCGCTACTAACCGTTATTGCGCTATCCACAGTTGTTCTCGCTTCCACTCAACTCAATGCTCAATCCAACGAATTCGAAAAAGAAATGCCCGAGTATGATCAAAAACCAATTACAAATAATGACATCGCGACAATTCATGAGCGCATTCAAAAAGACATGGATATTGCTTGCGTAGGAAATCTTTGTACTGCTGCCAGCAAAAACACGCATAGCCGTGGTTGGTCTGTCGAGTTCAATCTTGGTGAGGGAAGTGGTAACGGATTTTACGGTTCAGGTGGAGGCACAGTTATCGTTGGTGATGCCAATATCAATTCTAGAGAGTATTGGGGTGTAACAGTGAGATACGAAAACACTAAGTGTAATTCGGTCATTCAAATGGACAAGTCATTCTTCAGAACAATGAAACTTTATGCAGAAACTATGGTGAATGAAGATGGAACTCCAAAAAGAACTTTCTATCCTTCTGAGCAAACTACCATTCTTCTCTATACGACAATCATGAACAATGTTGAGAGTTGCCGATCTGGAAATGGCAGCTCTGGTAGATAATGACTGATATTTCTCTGATTGAAATGCGACTTCAATTTCGAAGTCGTTAACTTCCATATCGGGTCCAGGATGCAAATTGTAATGAAATGGTTAGTTGTAGCGATAACACTCTTATCAAGCTCTGCATGGGCAATGGATTTGAAACTCAATGATCTTGAAATTTCAAACCGCGCTCAGTGTGCACTAGATTCTGCGAAGGCTACAAAATCAACGTTCTTAATCATGGACGGCTACAATGCCGGTCGCTTGAGCCATGGATTAGCAAAATCCATGGGAAAAGACGCTAATACTTTATCCTCTCAGGGAATGAAGGAATTTCGTCTTTCAGTTGCATCTTTACAAAATAGTATCATTCAAAAATTGTCCTCTGGTGAATTACCACTTCTTCCATCCAATTTATCTCTTAGTACTTTAAAGTACGCGCAAATTGCAAATCACTGTAACTCGGAAGTATACTGCCCCGAGCTTTCCGCCTATCTTAAAAGTTTATGGACAGCTTCTCAGGACAAAAATTCTAAAAGTCGAACCCAGTCTTTTGCAAAAATTGATAGTTTTAATGAAACTCAATTTTTAAAGCCCGGAGAAATTCAAAATCAATGCTATATCCTTAAGAAATTTTCACCACTTCAGTCCCATCTCTATGGAACAGACATCGGCCGCGCAGGATTAAATAATTTAGCGAAGGCTCTAGCTGATAATGATGTCTACGTTACTAATTGTAGTGACACGAGTGATGCGATTGATTCTCGTTCAGTAGCATTTCAAATCGAAGTTCTAACTGAAAGCAAAAGATGGGATACCGTTGGATTCGATTTCTGGAATTCCGTCAAAATTTATTTATCTTGGGCTTGGAGAAATGCATCTGAAGTCAAAAAAACTGCGCCTAAATTCAACTTGCCATTCAGAAATATTGATCTCGAAGAAAGTTTACTTTTTGTTTCCAACGGATGTAAAAGCTTAACGGCTCCTCAATGTGATTCAGAAAACCTTTCTCTTAATTCTTTAAGAGAACTTGCTAAAGTTAAAGTCCAAACCGAAGAATTCGATAAAGTTTTAACATCGGGTCCTGAGGCTGAGCTTCTGCGAAAAGGTGCTAGATCCGTTAATAATGATTTTATGGCTCTAGCGGATTACGACAAAGCCAGTGATTGGGTAAAGAATTTCAGCGGGAATTTCCAAGAGCGCCAAGTTCTTTTCAAAAATAGATTGCTCAATGCCCATCAGTTTTATTCCATTCTCTCTTCAAAATTTACGGCACAGGATTTAGTGACTTCACTTAGAGAAACCAAGCAATTCGATGGTGGGACATCGGCACTTAAAAATGAACTTTACTATCTTTGTTCCGAGTGGAATTTAAGCTCAAATGAACAATTTGACTTCATCCGTTCTGATATTTTAAGAGTCACCGAAATTGACAACATGCTTAAGCAATCCAGTTCTGTCGGACGTTCAATCCCTGAACAAGTTGCTTATTATAAAACTGTCGCAGATCAAGTTGGCATATTCTGTGGTGAGCTTGAAGAAACCGGCTATTTTGATTTCGACGAAGAAACATTACCAAACCAAAAAGGCTACAGACCGTGGGCAAAAGAAATGCTCACTCCCATTCAGGTCACCTCAGAAGAGGGGAGAGCCGTTATTCAGTACGGAGAAGGCGCCACTTTCTTAGGAACCGGAGATGTTGTTTTATGTAAGACCTCACCAGATTGTGTAAGAAATGTTTTAAAGTACGCCATTGATCTTTTAAATGTTTCAAAATTTTCTGAAGGATTTTTATCCAGCGGACACATTCAAAGCAGTGAGATGTTAAATCCATACAACGAACTCAACGCGTGCAAAGTTTACGACCCGTGGTTTGCTAAAAAGCGCACTCGTAAAAGATTAGTCGCGGATTTAGTCAATACCGTTGCGGTGGGTGCATCAGGTTTACCCATTTATTTAGATGTTGATTTCACTCCGAATAAAGTTACCTCTTTCAAATCTATGATCGAAAATGGTGAGGTAAGATTTGATCCAAACATTGAAAAAGGCCGTATGGCCACATCGATTCTTGCCGATCTAGGTCCATTAGCAGGAGCACCATGCGCAGTTCAAATTTCTCCGAATTCCGATAAAGCTTTTAATTTTTACACCTTTGGCGGCATAACCATCAATGCTTGTACCATCAAATCCAAACGAGGATTAGATTACAATACTCCTAAAGATGCCGTAAAAAATGCCCCCACCGATAGAACTTTCTGTACTGGTTGTACTTTAAACTTCGTTGGGATGACATCCACCGCGGCTCACTATGCCGGTGGAGTAGGACCTTTCAATCCATTGAAATTTGGAGCCTATCTATTCCGATCTATGTACAGATTTTTCAAGGGAATGAAAGATCCAGTGAACGTACCGAGATCTTACAATATTGATTTGAATCTCCTCAGCAATACCTACAAACAATATAACGGAATTCCTTCGTCATGCGTGGATGATATAAAAAAAGGAAAACCATGCAAAGAAAATTTCTGTAGAGCTCGCGCTTCCATGGCTCTTGAAAAAGAAACAGACAAAGACGTAAAGTCTTTGGTCATCAATAAAGCCGGCAATTCATACGTAACCAAATACAAAGACAAATGCGGTTGGAATTACGAACTGACTTTCAACTGCGATCAAAATCAAAAAACTTTTGAAGTTATTTCTTTAGAAAAGAACGTTCGACGCAAAAGAAGTCACTGTGGTGCTACTCCTCTAATCAGCGGAGGTTCTCTATGAAGATAGCGTTGATTTTGATTACTTTCTTAATTTCGCTCAAAGCTTTCGCTGTAAAGATAGAATACACCACTTACGAAAATGCCCAAGCCGAGTACGTCAATATCACTAAAATTTTATGCTCACCGACAGAAGAAAACATCTGCCTTCAAATATGCGAAGACAAATCATTTTGCATCAAAGAAGAAGGTCTTTGCACCAACTGCGCCGGTAGTAACGATTTTTTTATGAGGTTGTTATTCACTCGAGCAAAAGACAATTTTGTCGTTACAAATCAGGTTTTGGATCAATCACAAATGCTGGGTTATTTAACCGAGCAAAGATATGTCCTGGCGACTTATAAAAGCGTTTACAACTTTTATAAAGCCTGGGGATCAGAAGAAGTGAAGAATGATTTTGCTTCCTTCTGCCCACCTCAAGACACAGATCCCATTCTGATTATTAATTTAAATGAAAAAAATCAGCCGCGAGAAGTGGCTGGCGTAATTTGTTCAGACAAAAAAGGACAAAGTTATGTCCGCACTGTTCAGGACAAGAATACAAAAAAAGAAGCAATAAGACTAACCAACTAACCCAATAAAACCCTAATTTAGGGAGGAGACCAAAATGAAGCACATTCTATTAATAGCAGCGGTTCTGCTCATGGGATTCCAAGCTGAAGCAATTTCTTTGAGATACAAATTCAAAGTTTTCTCTTCTGGCCCAAGTATCTATCCATGTAACGCAGGGATCATTGCCCAACAAACAAACCAAAGAGTTTGTTATTTCGAAAACACACAAAACGTGTGTAACCCAGACACTTGTTCTACAGCAAAAGGCAACTGTGAATCACGTTGCGTTTGTTCTGGCGGAAACGGTGGCGACTATCTTATGAACTACGGTGTTGCCGAGTACAAAGACTGGAAAGATCACCACGAATTGAACTCTGTAACTGGTCAAGGGAAAGCAAAATTTGCCGTGAACAGCAGCAAACCTTATGCTTTTGAAGACAATGTTTCATGGAACAAAGTTCTAACAAACTTGCACTTCGATCTAGGTTCTGAATTGTATAGCGCTAAATACTACGTTGATATCTGTTACCGCGGATCTCAAATTGAGTATTTCGAAGATCAAATTCCAGCAAACTGGTCTATCTTCACGCAAGCAGCAGGTGTTAACTTCCTTTCAAACAGTGTTAATGGTGGCGAAAACAATCGTGACGGTTTGACAATTCCAGAAGATTTCATCAAGTACATCGAAAGAGCAGGCGTTCAAGTTCAAACTTACGTTTCTTGTGATTTCCAAGGTACTGGTAGCTACGTTCACGCAAGAAATGCAAATGGCCAATACAATACAGCAGACAACGAAGCTGGATTCTCTGTTGCAAGTAACGGAAATCCAAACGGTGCAACTGAAGGTTCAGGTTCATTCCTTTCTTCTTCAGCGTCATCACTTCCCGCTTCTGGTGTAACAACAATCGATCAATGGTTAGTGAATAACTCATCTAAAGCCCCAAGATTCTGTAAAGTTCGTTATGTATTTACAGAAACAAACTACAAAGCTGCGAAGCCAAACTTCAGAAGCTGGACAAGACATGGTGCTGAAATGTGTACATACACTTCTATTGAAGAAGGTCAAAACCAAGGTTCAACAAACTGGACTCAATGGACTAACTAATCCGAATTTTTTTATGCGTATTGAAAATACGAGGAGTATTAAGATGAAATTAAAACAAAGACCGGCAACGAATCTGATGGCTTTAATAAGTCTCATGCTCCTTTTGTCTTCCAATGTTTACGCGCAAAAATTCATGGGGGGAGGCTGCTCAATGCAAGCTCACCCTCCAATGAATTTCTATATCAATTACCAGCATCAAACGACAGGAATGTTCGGCGTACTCGCCAATGAATTTCCTCCTGTAACAGTGGATGGATGTAAATCAGCAGTTGGTCAGCAACTGGCATTCGGTCTTGCTTTAAGAAAACCATCATTGGCTTCCGACGTCGGTGACGTGTCATTTGATGGAGTGTTAAAGCCAGATTTATGCGAAATTAAAAATGCACCTATAACTATTTCTTCTTTCGACGAAAAGAAAAAACTCTTCGATGAACAATTCAAGCTTCTGAGATCTTGTATGAAGATCGAAGTGAGTCATTTGGACCAAAAGCAAATCGAGTTCAATCCAAAACAAAAATTCTGTAAGATCGAAAGAATTTCTCCGACAAAATTAGAGGCTAGAGGAGATATCTGCTTCCTACCTATCAAACCAGACATGAGAGTCTCTCTTTCTTTAATCATAGATAAGAATTGTGCAAAGGCGCAGTATCTTAAAGACAATCATATCCAAATGTCAGATTTGGAAGCGGTACTTAACGCCTACGTTGTTCCTGATGACAGTGGAACCTACATCAATAACCAAATTGGCTCACAAAAAGTAAGATTAGCAATGTTGCCAGATGACAACATCATGCCTTTATATAAGGGTGTAATCGATGAAGGACCAAGATTTCCGGTAGAATACGCGCCAGATATCTACATGGGACAAATTAAAATCAAAGATGATTCGCGTGGAGATGAGCAAAAAACATTCATTGATATGCAAGTCTTTGTCGACAACAAGTCACAAAGAAAATGCGTGAATGGATTGTGTGCTGGTGCAGGGGACTATCAAGTTCCGCTGGCCGCCGAAGTTGAACTGTTTGAAATATCTAATGGCAAAAGAAAGCACATTGATGCTTGGTATACAGGAAACATTTACGATCCATTCGTAAAAGCTCAGTGGCAAGGGATCTATAGCTTCGGCAAAAAAGTGATCGAAAATTACAAAATGGAAAAAGGTAAGCAATACGAAATTCAATTGAACTTCTATAACCCTTACGACGACTTTATTTTACTTACAAGCAACTACGAGCAATTACTGCTAGATCTTACCCTTATTAATGGAGTGGCAGGCCTAGATACGATCAGGCCAATTTCTGAAATTTCAGCAATGAAATTGATGCCCACCATCAGTTCATTGCCTGCATTGAGCCCAGAAATGGACATCAACAAAGAATTTGAAAAAATCAGACAGTTTTTCAGAGGATTTGGTTCCGAAACCCAATTTCCACCCATCTATGAATCTGTTTGCAACAGCGATAAATCAAAATGTCAAAAAGCGAATCAAAAGAGTTATTTCTTAAAACTTTCATCTCGTTTCACATTGGGTGAGGTCAACGAAGAAGATTTATCTTTCAAAATGGAAAACATAAACGTTAAAAAAGATTCTCCTGTGCTCCAAAGTTTTGAAAAATCCTCAGAAGGACTTCCGGAGTTATCATGCGTACTTTAATTTATTTACTTTCCATTTTATTTTCTACAGTAGCAGTCGCAACCACTACGCCACCACCGGTAGATACAATTTATCCATGTTCCATCGGTACTAGGCATGCGGATAACGGAATGGAGCGAAAAGGTGGTTTAGATAGAGGTATTTTTACTTCTGACCAAGGTAAATTTGCTGTTTCTAGTACCTATGGCCAAGGTGTTTTTAGCGTCGCATCTGTTAGCCCTTGGATCACACACCTAGATAACTTACAGTTTGATCTCTCAACAGAAAGCTACGGCACTCAATATTACGTAGAGTTTTGCTATTTGGGCCCACAAGAAAATCTGCAAACCAGTTACAATAATCAAGTCTCGGATGCGAGCAAAGATATTTACAGTGTATCTATAGACATTGATATTCGTAATCTTGTTAAAAATAACGTTGCTTACGCAGAAAAAGCCCGTCTCCTTTCAAAATACGAAGTGACCTGTGATCTCCGAGGCATGGGGCAAAACCTTAAGCCTCGTGCTCCTGGAGAGCTTCCAAGTGGTGTTGCCATTGAATCCGATATTTCGTGGTCTTCTGGTCAGCTTCCTATATTTAACGGGTATTTGAATTTTGAATCTCCCATAAACCAGAGTCCTGCTACGACACCAAGATTTTGCTCTATTCGCATATATTTCACTGAGGGCGCAAAGACTCTCAGAAATTATAAAGATATTCTTCAAGATTTCCAAATTTTCGTGGATGTGAAGAAAGGGAAAGTGAATGGCCTTTACTGAAATCGCCACGGCCGCAGCGATGACCCTTCAATTGTTCTGTGTTCCTCCAAAAAAGGCACCAGATCTTGAGATACAAAAACTTGAGATCACTGTGCGTGAAAAAAAACGCCTAGATATCGAAGTTGAGTACCTCACCCATGGCACACTTTATGGAGTAAAAGATTATCAAGAATTTATTGATGAAGCGATCAATCTCCCTACGCCGCACGGGATGAAGGGCAGTACATACCAAATTAGAAGCGAATTGGATGACTGGTACTTGTATCAGTATACGGTGGATGGAAACGTCATCGTTAAATCAATAAAGTGTGAATATAGAGAAGTTTCGGCTTTAGAGTAAAAGGATTCTAATGTTACTACGAATAACATTTATTTTTTGCTTAATGTGTTTGTTAAATACAGACGCTCACGCCAGAACCTATCCAGCCTCCTATTTCGCTGATGATCCCGGAGCAAATTCCTCACATATTTTTGGAACATACCGTACGGTAAAAGGAATTTACAGTGATCCTAATTTCAACGAAGCACTTATGGCTTCTTCGCCTTTAGAGAATCCAAAGTTTCAAAATAATGACGTGATCGTATTGATCAATATAGATAACTCTATCGACTCTGTGACCAGTGCCCCTCTTCGCGAGCAAACCATTCGCGTGTATGTGAGGGAAAGTCTCGTAAGATCCCTTGGTGTCGAAAAGTTTGCAGAAACTAACTATGATACAAAAACAGGTTTAGTTTTTTATTGGAAAGTTTCAACCGCTAGAGCGGGCAAAACAACTCCTTATGGATATTTTGTTCCACAGTTATTTTCATCAGATCATCGTTCAAGTATTTATGAAGATGCTTTTATGCCATGGGCGGTATTTTTTAGTCATGATATTGCTCTTCATGGAACATATATGGACTCGATTTCTCAATTGGGCTCTAAGGCTTCAGCCGGATGTGTGAGATTAGAACCTCAGCGTGCAAAAGACATATTTCATCTTATTGGATTTTCTAAAAACACTTTAATTTCAGTTCAATAGCTCTAAATCATATTGTGACGGGTATGTTGTTCAAATAACCATTTGACAGTTCAACTCTGCTTTAGGGATGCTTTAAGTGTAAAAGCATTTTTAAGCGTAAAAGCATTTAATTTAAGGGGGAATTCAATGACTAAATTAGTTTTAATCTTATCTTTATTTTTCGTAATAAATGTAATGTCGAGCAATGGATTTGCGGCAGAAGCAATACAATCTGATATTTACGCTGGCGAGAAAAACATTTCTCAAGAGCGCGATCATCATCCTAACTATTACACATTTTTTGACTGGGCACGCGGCCAAAATGGCTGGGGATACTGTTATGAATTTGATAATCACGGTTACGTTTTAAATAACGGAAGACCCGTTCATCCAATGAACTGCGAAAGAGTGAATCCTTCATATTTTGATTGGGGACGTGGCTTCGATGGTTATATCTACTGTTACCAGTGGACTCCATATCATGTGATCATGAACGACGGATACGCAGTAAATCCAAGATACTGTCGTTAATAATTTAAATTTATTTGATAAGTTAGAAAAGAAAAGGTTCAACTTTTTTCAAGTTGAACCTTTTTTTGATATTAACGAACAGCAATGACAGTCTTGTAGTGCTGTGCCTGAACGATTTTTCCAGCACTGTATACCAGGTTGCCATTTCTATCAATTTGATCAACCCAGTCTTTGCCTGTTAGCCCGATAAGATTAAATAGATCTTCCGCTCTTTGTGGCTCAAGTCTTGCGCAACCCGCAGATGCAATTTGTCCTAAGTGATCGACATGTCCTGTTCCGTGACTAGCAATACTTCCATTGAAGAAAACTGCCCAAGGCATCGGGGAGTTGTTGTAGATGCTCGATTTATGATCAGAAGAGAATGCTTCGGGTCTATAATATCCACGAGGAGTGACTTTTCCAGCTCTAGCTGTAGAAGTTTTCCAGTAGTAAAGCAGTCCAGTAGCAGCATCATAAGTTGTATTCGTGAATTGTTCCACGCCAATTTTAGCAATCACTTCTGGTCTTACATAAACACGGATGGTTTGTCCTTTTGTGGGAGCAAGGTCGTCTTTAACGCTATTGATATTGATAAGAACAACAACATCATAGCTTTCAAATCTTTGCTCTGAGAGAGGTGAGGCAAGCTTAAGAGCCACATTCATGTCAGGATCTTGATATCCTTTAACAGGTTTATAAACTCCAAAGATATGACTAGGGTTTGCACCAGGATCATTACTGTAATTTGCCGTTGGCCAAGTTCTACTGAGATCCATTTCTAGATCTAAATCTAAAGCGAATGAGTTGATTGAAAAAAGAATTGCGAACATCATTAAATACACACGTACCATATAATCCCCCCTTTTTGAGATGTATCAAATATCTATAGAACGGTAAAAATCAGCAACGGCTTTTGGCTCAACTAAAACAATTACAAGTTATGACGCAGCTGGCTCGATACAATCTCTACACTATGCTCATGCTTTGAAGTGAGTCTCTCTAGATATTTGAGCGACAATTAAAAAAATCGAGATTGAGTTTCCCAAATTTTTGTATTCTGATAACAAGGCCGAAATAAATATTTCATTTCTAAGGGGGAAATCATGAAATCTATTATCGCATTAGCTTTTGCTATGCTTTTCACAAATCCATCATTTGCAGACATCAACGTGAGCCCAACGAGCTTAATGTTTGGTTCAGTAAAAGTAGATGGCTTTGGATATCACCAACAAGTGTCTTATGTTCGAAACACTGGCGACAAAACAGAAAACATACAGGTGAGTGGCTTTTGTCCTCAAGACTTCCGTGTGAGTCATAATTGTTATAGTCTTCCAAAATATGGCCAATGCCAAATTTCGGTTCAATTCAGACCAACAAGAGCCGGCTACCATAGTTGCAGTTACTCTGTGAGAGGCTCTACAGGGATGACAACGTTCCTAAATATTAGCGGTACAGGATTAAAATAAAACGTTCAGTTCCTTCGAATTTTCGTTCAATCATATCAGCTCCCATTGCAAAACAATGGGAGTTTTTATTTGTGGTTCAAAGATCGAAAACACTTTATGTGAAATTTCAATCAAAGCTTCTTTTAATTTTTCCTGATCTTTTTCATCACAAAAATTCACAAGTGAGCATATCAACTTTGTCTGAGTCTGATGCACTTCAACTGAATGCAGACACAATCCCAATTGTTTTTTTAAAGTTTCAAGATGATCTAGATAGGTGCTTTCCAAAAGATCGATAGGAATGTCGTTTTTCATTTTATAGGTCATAAAAATATATAAAAAAGAGGGTGCATAGATTTTTTGCATTCTTCAAAATAATGCAAATCCCGAATCCTCTTGTCTTACACATATAATACAGTTGATTTTATCTATCGTAGGTTTTTCGGATCAAATTCGGGTTTCGGCTATTTCCAAAGATCTTCTTGATATTCAAAGTTGCACTCTTTTTTTACCCTTTGAAGGTAAGAGTGAAGTTTTGGGGAGAATTGAAACTCCGGTACCACATACATTCCCCAAAGATGAGAAGCAAGTATCACATCATGAAGAGTGAGAGATTTAGACTTATAGTATTCCGCAATATCTTTTTCTAAACTCACTAGACACTCTTGAAGTTCTTTTTCGAAAAGATTTCTATTCTTAATTAAGACTTCAAAAGGCCCTCTTTTTTGCTCTTTCTTTTTTTGAAAGTAAATTTTCGATTTATCATCGAACTCTTTTGTATATATAAAGTAAGGCATTGCAAGGTTATGAACATATCCTGAAAGTTCATTCACTCTTTCCTCGAATGATTTCCATTCTTGAGTGAACATTGTTTTCTTCGTATCAAATTTATTTTTAATATCAATAAGAGAAATAATATCTAAGCTCTCATTGATAGCATTCCCATTCTCATTCACCCAAATGGGAAGCATTTTACTTCCCGCAAGTCTTATTGGTGTCTGCTCATCATCGTAACGAAGAAGCTTCGTATCGTAATTGATTTTTAAAAAACCCGCTGCCATTCTCACGCGAACGCAAAATGGACAGTGACTATAATGATAGAGAGTAGGTTTCATATTATTCTCCTGCTGTAACATCAAAAACTATGGTTCCTGGAAGGATTAGGTTAGCACATTCGATATTTCGATATATATAGGAATAATTTTTGGAAAAACGAGCGTTATTGGCTTTAGGTTGAACTTGATTTCCAACCATTTTGCATTAGATTCCCTGTATGCATACATTTTCAGCAAAAATATCTTTTTGAGCTTAATGTTTAACCTATTGAATTTACTGTATTTTTAAAGTTGAGGCGCGTCGCACAAAAGTTTTTTAGTTTTTTTTAAATTATTTTTGAAGAATGCATTGACGGGATTAGGCCATTTCTGTACAACACATTTCACCTTTTCGAGATAACTAAATTACTTTAAAAAATATTTAAATAATTTAAAAATACTCGTTGACGAAATATTGGAACTCTAATATTTCAAACCTTCTTGTTTTTGCTCTTTGAAAACTAAATAGCTTTATAAGAATCAGTTATTATTTTTTGGGTCTCGTTAATCGAGTAATCGATTAACAAGTCAAAATTTGAATTTTAATTTCGCAACAATTTATATTGATTTATGAGTAGTTCGAACTTTTTTACTTTTTAAGTGAAGAGTTTGATTCTGGCTCAGGACAAACGCTGGCGGCGTGCCTAATACATGCAAGTCGAGCGACGAAAGCCTTCGGGTGAGTAAGAGCGGCGCACGGGCGAGGAACACGTAGATAATCTGCCCTTCAGTGGGGAATAACTCTCCGAAAGGAGTGCTAATACCGCATAAGACCACAAGCTCTGAGGAGCAAGGGGTTAAAGGATTTATTCGCTGAAGGATGAGTCTGCGTCCGATTAGCTAGTTGGTGAGGTAATGGCTTACCAAGGCAATGATCGGTAGATGGTCTGAGAGGATGATCATCCGCACTGGAACTGAGACACGGTCCAGACTCCTACGGGAGGCAGCAGTAGGGAATAT
>JAZKEU010000008.1:0-2540 GCA_040386775.1 Bdellovibrionota bacterium
ACAACAAGTCGCCAAAAGCGACTTAGCGCCTTTTGGTTTGGTAGGTTTAGGCGAAGAGGAGCATTTTTAAATAAAAACCTTCTGGGAATGAGGCTAAATGGGGATGGTCGGCGGCGTGTCCGCCTTCAGAGATAATCTGAAGGGATTTTTTGGAACGTGTTTGTGCTTTCCTTAGAATGCTAAGTAAGTCCGTCTTTTCTAGTAAACCACTGCAAGAGCAGCTCACGTAGAGACCATTCTTTTCAAGCAAATTCATCGCATTCGTGTTGAGCTTCATGTACGCGTGTTGACCTGTTGGAATGGACTTTTTATTTTTAATCAAAGCCGGCGGGTCACAGATTACGATATCAAACTTTTCTGTCATTGAATCCAGTTTATCGATTACGTCGAGTTCTACAGTCTTAAAGTTTTGAGTGAGTCTTGAAATGTTTTTTGAAGCAGAAGCTAAAGCTTTTGGAGAAATATCCACCGCGGTGATCTCCGGTTCTACGTTATTGATCTTACAAAAGTGGGCAAGTTGTGCTGACCAATGACCAACGTAACAACATAAATCTAAAATTCGCAATTTTTTAGGAGAGGAGGGACCCTTGAAGATTTTATTAAGTTGCCCCAAAACCACTTCGATATTTCTAGTTTGGTCTAAGAAAAACCCAGTTTTCTGTCCATCAATAAGATCCGTCGACATTTTAATTGAAGATTGATCAATCGGAGTCGTAATCAAAATATCAATTTCATCCAATTTAAAAAACTCACTCTGTTGTATCACGCGTGCGTCTTCAACTTCTAAGCCTTCAAGTTTTCTAATCTGAATGTCATTTTTTAAAACAATGGAGGTGTGCGACCAAGGAATGTCGGTGAGTCTTTGATCCAAAGCTTCTTCAACAAATTTTTTAAAGAAAGGGAGGATATCCTTTAAAAGATAATCCATTCCCGCAGTCGATATTTGAATCGCAAAGACTTGGCCTTTTTGATTGTTCTGATCTACGACGTAGTAATCTACCATCAATCCAGATAAAGAATCATTTTCACTAAAGCACATTCTAAAACTATTTTTTAAACCCAAGTGAACACGCTTCTTCCATGCATATAGAAGCTTCTGAAGTAAAAATTCTTGAGGTTCCATTGAAACAGGATCAAAGGATAAAGCTCTAAAAGAAATTAAGGAATTTGGATTTCCATAACCACAGGCTAAAAAATTCCCTTTATCATCTAAAAGTTCAACAGGATGACCAACGGGATGTCCCTTTGGACTTTTTGTTAATTCATTGGAGAAAACCCACGGATGGCCGGCTCTAATTCTACGATCATGACCTTTTTGGACTCTCCATGAGTATTGTGACCAAGACATTACATATCCTTAGAGTTATTCATCACAAGCAGAAGCTTTGATGTATTCCGCTTTCATGACAGCGATATGTTGAATCGAAATGTCTTTCGGGCAAGCTGCATGGCATTCACCAATGTTTGTGCAGTTCCCAAAACCTTCTTTGTCATGCTGTTCAACCATATTCATAACTCTAGTTTTAGCCTCAGGTTTTCCTTGAGGTAAATAAACAAATTGTGTCACCTTAGCAGCAGTGAAGAGTGATGCGGAAGCATTTGGGCAAGCGGCAACACAAGCTGCGCAGCCAATGCACTGAGCTGCATCCATTGCTTTATCCGCCGCCTCTTTCCCAATTAGAATTGAATTTCCATCTGGCTGTGGACCTGTCTTAACTGAAACATATCCTCCGGCTTGCTGAATTCTATCAAAAGCACTTCTATCCACAATCAAATCACGAATCACAGGCAGAGCTTTCGCTCTCCAAGGTTCAATAACAATGGTGTCACCATCTTTGAATGATCTCATATGAAGTTGGCAAGTTGTCACGCCTCTCAAGGGACCATGAGCTTGACCGTTGATCATACAGCTGCAAGTTCCGCAAATTCCTTCTCTACAATCACTATCGAACTCTATAGGGCGCTCATTTTTCTTGGTGAGACCTTCATTGACATAATCTAACATTTCTAAAAAAGACATATCCGCTGAAACGTCCGTCGCATTGTAAGTGACAAACTTACCTTCTTTTTCTTTAGAATCTTGGCGCCATACTACGAGTGTGAAATTCATGATGTTATTCCTTATTAAATTATAACTGCTTACTTATAACTGCGTTCAGCGAGTTTAACATTTTCAAACTTTAATTCTTCTTTGTGCAGAGCTTGGGGTTGGCCTTCGCCCTTATATTCCCATGCCGCCACATAACTGAAATTCTTGTCATCTCTTTTTGCTTCACCCTCTGGTGTTTGGCTTTCTTCTCTGAAGTGCCCACCACAAGATTCAGTTCTATGGAGAGCGTCTCTTGCCATAAGCTCAGCGAGTTCAAAAAAATCAGATACGCGCCCGGCTAGTTCGAGAGCTTTGTTCAGCTCTTCGCCAGAGCCAACAAGTTTTAGGTTACTGTAGAATTCTTCTTTTAATTTAGGAATTTTTTCTAAGGCTTCTTTCAATCCAGCTTCTGTTCTAGACATTCCCACTTTATCCCAAGTGATTTGTCCAA
>JAZKEU010000008.1:2550-8463 GCA_040386775.1 Bdellovibrionota bacterium
CTTTGTAAAATTCAAGAACTGTTTTTTTGCCTTTAGCGCCGATTTCCAAAAATTTTGCTGTTTTAGCTTTAACTTCTTTTTCGGCATCAACAAACTCTTTATCTTCAGTCGTTACTTTTTTGAATTTTTCAGAAGCGATGTAATCTCCAACCGTGTATGGAGCAACAAAGTAACCATCAGCTAAACCTTGCATCAGAGCAGAAGCTCCAAGTCTATTGGCTCCGTGATCAGAGAAATTTGCCTCACCCAAAGCATAAAGCCCTGGGATTGTCGTCATCAGATTATAATCTACCCACAATCCACCCATAGTGTAGTGGATTGCTGGATACATTTTCATTGGAGTTTTGTAAGGATCTTCACCAGTGATTTGTTTGTACATATCAAAAAGATTTCCGTATTTGTCTTTGATCACATTTAAACCATCACGCTTGATAGCATCTTTAAAATCTAGATACACAGCTTGTCCAGTTGGACCTACTCCAAATCCATTGTCACAAACTTCTTTGGCGTTTCTTGAAGCTACGTCACGAGGAACAAGGTTGCCGAAGCTTGGATATTTTTCTTCGAGGTAATAATTGCGATCTGCTTCAGGAATAGTTGCAGGATCTTTTTTTGTGTCTTCTTTTTTGCGAGGGCACCAGACTCTACCATCGTTTCTTAAAGATTCACTCATGAGAGTCAATTTTGATTGATGTTGTCCTGAAACCGGAATGCACGTTGGGTGAATTTGTACGTAACATGGATTTGCAAAATAAGCTCCCCGCTTGTGAGCTCTCCATGCAGCAGTAGCATTCGAGTTGAAGGCATTTGTGGATAAGAAATAAACTCTTCCATATCCACCAGTGCAAAGTAATACCGCATCTCCAGCATATTTTTCGATTTGACCAGTCACTAGGTTTCTACAAATGATTCCGCGGGCTTTTCCATCGACCATAACGACATCAAGCATTTCTCTTCTCGTAAAATTTTTAATTTTACCTGCTTGAGTATTTTTCATAAGAGAGCTGTAAGCCCCTAATAGTAACTGTTGACCAGTTTGACCTCTGGCATAGAAAGTTCTAGATAATTGAGCTCCACCAAAAGATCTGTTGGCAAGTGCGCCACCGTATTCACGAGCAAAGGGGACACCTTGAGCTACGCATTGATCAATGATATTTCCACTCACTTGCGCGAGTCTGTAAACATTGGCTTCGCGTGCTCGATAATCGCCACCTTTGATGGTGTCGTAAAATAATTTGTAAATGCTATCGCCATCGTTAGGATAGTTTTTAGAAGCGTTGATCCCGCCTTGAGCTGCAATCGAGTGAGCTCTCCTCGGACTATCTTGAATGCAGAAAGTCTGTACATTGTATCCAAGTTCTGCAAGTGATGCTGCCGCCGATGCTCCGGCTAAGCCTGTGCCCACAACTAAGATCGTATGCTTTCTTTTGTTATTTGGGTTTACAAGTTTAATGTTGAACTTGTGTGATTCCCATTTGTCTTTGAGAGGCCCTTCAGGGATTTTTGAATTGAGTGACATAAGTTGTTTCAGTAGTCACTGTTGTGACTACTATCTCCTATCTAAAGTAAATCCATATTGGAATTCCCATAAATCCGAGGGAAATCGCAACTGCGAGTAAGATTGCTAATTTTTGTAAAATATTATGAAGGTTTGGACTTCTTGCGCCGAGGGATTGGAATGCACTCCAGAATCCGTGCCTCAAGTGGAATGCCAACATGATCATGGCAAAAACATAGATCACAACAAAAACAGGATTTTGGAAAGTCTCGACCACGAGTCTGTGAAGATCTCGAATTTGTTTTCCATCCATTTCAACTAAATATCCATCAGCAACACCTGGGCCAAATCTGAATTGCCAAATGTGGAGGATTAAGAATGCTAGAAGTAGAATTCCAGAGACAATCATAAATCTCGAAGAAAGATTAGCTCTGCTTGGTCCGCCCTTTGTTTGGTAGGCTTTGTATCCCACAGGGCGAGCAGCTTTATTTAATCTTGAAATTTGAATTGCAGTGACGATATGAACTAAGAACAGTGTAAGCAATCCAATTTCGGCTGCGTAGAATAACCAACCAAATGACGCTAAAAAATCTGCGTATTTATTGAATGGTGTTCCATCAGGAAAATAAAGTGTAATATTTCCCGACAAATGCATAATCACAAAACCGATCAATAGAAGACCTGTTAAGGCCATTGTGACTTTTTGGAAAACTGAGGATGAAATAATGCGATTGAACCTGTTATAGCTTTTAGTACTATTGGCATTGGGTGATGTAGCGGACATTGTTGTTAGCTCCCGAGTGATATCATTATCAATTGGATTTCATTAGATAAAATGACATGAACTTTCCCCCAAGACAACAACTTCCAGATTTGGGGTTTAGGTAGAGTAATTTTTCGATTTAATGTTGAGCGTCAAAGAGTGCGGGATTGCGGTTGTTGTTTGGCTTATCTCACGGAAATGGGTTATTTATTCAAGGCTCATTTTGTTAAGGAGACTTTGTTTTGACGGAACTCTTATCGCCGGTAAAAAATTCTATCGAAAAACTGGATTTGGTTTTAAAAACCAACCATTCGGTTCCGGAAATTCCAGATCTTTTAAATCGTACAGTTCTCGTGGGTGGAAAAAGACTTAGACCAGCTCTATGCTTTTTGATGGGCCAAGCTTTGGGTGTCACTGCCGATAGAATGATTCCTTTTGCTCGTGCAGCGGAATTCACGCACTCAGCTTCTCTGGCTCATGATGACGTTGTGGACAATGCTTCAACAAGAAGAAGCTTGAGAACAATCAATGCAGAATCTTCAAGTAAACGCGCAGTTCTTGCAGGTGACCTGCTTTTAGCTCGAGTGATGGTTGAGCTTTCTGAAAATGGTGATGTCGACATCATTCATGATTTAGCCATGGTTATTGAGGACCTTGTGAACGGTGAGTGGCTACAGATCGACATCCGCGGAAGTATTGATACAACACAAAGTGATCTTATCGAAGTTTCAAAAAGAAAAACTGCAAGTCTAATGAGCTGGTGCTGTACAGTTGCCGCTCGTGTATCTGAATCGAATAGTGCAGATCTTCGCCAGATGACAACGGACTTTGGTGAAAACTTAGGAATCGCTTTTCAAATGATCGATGACGTCATTGATTTTACTGAAGAAGGTGAAAAAGATTTTGCCAAAGATCTTAAAGAAGGAATCGTCAACTACGTGATCTGTGATCTTTTAAAAAGAAAACCTGAATTAAAACCTGCAACAAAAGAGCTTCTAGGCAAATTAGAAATCAACTCCTTCCCATGGACGCAATCGGACCTTGAAGTTTCAATTCAAAACATTCGTGATTTATCAATGGCATACTTGAATCGTGCCGAAGAAAAATTAGCTGAAATTAAAAAACTAGTTCCACCGACAACTGACATTGCAAAAGAAAGTTATACATCATTAGAAAATCTGCTTCAATTCTTGAGCATAAGAGGCCATTAAAATGGAAATTGAATCTAACAATATTGAGTTTCCCCTAAGTGCTCAAAAATCGAACAAAGAAAAAACTCAAATTCACGTCGGGCTGGATACAGTGGTTGCTGGGCAACCACTAATTACGTTCAAATCCAATTCATTTCTCATTATCGCAGGGCCTTGCTCCATCGAGAGCGAGGAGCAGGCTTTTGATATTGCAAGAGCTGTGAAAAAATCAGGAGCTCATATTCTTCGTGGGGGAGCGTTTAAGCCAAGAACATCCCCGTATTCATTTCAAGGTTTAGGAAATGAAGGTTTAGCTATTTTAGCAAAAGTTAAAAAAGAATTACAAATTCCAATCATTACAGAAGTTTTAGATGTGAGAGATCTTGAGGCGGTCGCAGAGGTTGCAGACATCATTCAGATCGGAACAAGAAACATGCAAAACTTTTCTCTTTTGAAAGAAGTGGGAAAGATCAATAAGCCAGTGATGTTGAAGCGCGGTTTGGCTGCGACTATCAAAGAATGGTTGTTGAGCGCAGAGTATATTTTGAAACAAGGAAATGAAAATGTAATTCTTTGCGAGCGTGGAATAAGATCTTTTGATCCTGAGACTAGAAATCTTTTAGATCTTAGTGCGGTGGCTTTGATTCGTGAGATGAGCCACCTTCCTGTGATCGTGGATCCGAGTCATGCTTTGGGGAGAAGAGATTTGATCGAGCCAATGAGTAAGGCTGCATTAGCTTGCGGTAGCTATGGCGTAATGATCGAAGTTCATGATAGGCCTGAAGAGGCGTTGTCTGACGGCGCTCAAGCCATCAATTACGCAGACTTTGACTCGCTGACAAAAAATATCAAAAAATTTGCTACAGCTCTAGATATTCAAGTCCCTTAAGGATGCTTTAAGCACGAGAGGCGATCTATGAAATTAAAATCCTCCAGCGAAATTTTTGGAACACCGAAACTTCCAGGGGACAAATCCATTTCTCATCGATGCTTGATGTTTGCAGCTCTTGCCAAGGGCGTTTCTCAATTCGAAAATATGTCTCAAGCGCTTGATGTTGTTTCTACCGAAAAAGTTCTTTTGCAATTGGGTATAGAGATCGAACGAGACGGTACAAGTGTTCGAGTTTCATCGACTGGAAAATTTAAAAAGCCTTTAAAAGAGTTAAATTGTGGCAACGCAGGAACATTGATGCGTTTAATGATGGGTGTATTGAGCGCGCAAGAATTTGAATCGACTCTCGTGGGAGACGAATCTCTCACACAAAGACCAATGAAGAGAGTGGTCGAGCCACTCACTCAAATGGGCGCAGAAATTTCTTTAAGAGATAATCAGTACGCTCCGGTACAAATTAAACCTTCAAAATTAAAAGGGATTACTTACGATTTAAAAGTCAGTTCTGCTCAAGTGAAGTCGGCGATTTTACTTGCAGCTCTCTACGCTGACGGTGAAACAGCCTTGACTGGGAAAATTCAATCCAGAGATCATACAGAGAGACTTTTGAAGTTTTTCGGAGCAAAAATTTTAACTTCAGATCTAAAAAGTCAAATCTGCGAGATTCAAATCGAAGGAAAACAAGCGTTACATAATAATTCTTATAAAATTCCAAATGACGTATCCGCTGCAAGTTTTTGGATTGCGGCTGCAGTATTGGCAGAGAAGAGCGATGTTACACTTGAAAATGTTGGTGTAAATCCAACGCGAATGGGTTTTATCGAAGTTTTAAAGAGGTCTGGCGCAAATATCGAAATCGAAATGATTTCAGAACATCCTGAACCCGTAGCCAAATTAAAAATTAAAAACTCAAAACTCAAAGGTTTTTACATTGAGTCCAGTGAAGTGTCTGCACTCATCGACGAAGTTCCACTTTTAGTATTGCTTGCCACGCAATGTGATGGGCCTTCTGTGATCATGGGCGTAGAAGAATTACGATTCAAAGAAACGGATCGCATTAAAGCCACGGTAGAGGCTATCGAAGTTCTTGGCGGAAAAGTTACAGTCAAAGGCAATGATCTCTTTATCGAAGGTCATCAGGCTCTTGTGGGTGGTAGAGTAGAATCTTACCATGATCATCGAATCGCCATGATGGCTGCGGTAAGCAGATACTGCGTGCGTGGAGATGTAGAGATCAATAATTTTGAATGTGCTGAGATCTCTGATCCATATTTTGCTGAGCAAATTTCTGGAAAAATCATGATGAACCAAGTTTTAAATCAGATGGCGGAATTTTTATGACCGAACATCCTCTAAAGTTCGCTGTTCTTGGTTATCCAATAAAGCATTCTAAGTCTCCAAAGATTTTTAATTTTTTAAAAGATTATTTTGGCCTTACTAACTCTTCCTCAGATTTTTCTTACGATCTCTTAGAGATTAATCCCGAAGACTTTGTAAAATCTAAAGAAGTTTTAAAACAATACGATGGATTAAATGTTACATCTCCATATAAAGAAAAAGTATTAGAACT